>NZ_JBNATX010000010.1:0-54727 GCF_049701115.1 Caldanaerobacter sp.
CAACAAGTCGCATTTACACACAAAATGCCACTTTTTAGACTTTGTCAACAGTCTGAAATTCCCCTTTTTGAGAGGGGAATTTTTATCTGTCGAAATATATGTTTTTGCCTGTAGCAGAAAGGGGTATTCCTACAACAATTTCACCTTCAATCATTTTAAGCCTTTTGGCGCTCACTCCAATTCTGTACATGACTCTGTTGTCCACATTTAAAATGCTTGCAGTTTTTACCGCAGAACCTATTGCTATTCCAAGGTCGATTAACCTCCAGGCGCATATAGGACCGTCAAATTCTGTACCTTTTTTAAAATCTGGCATGTCATCACAAAAATCGTATCCACAGGCTCCACAGTTTAAACCTACCTTTTGTGCGTTGCTTAAAGATATGAGCAAGACAGCTTCAGATTTTGCTACGTTATTTCCATCCCTGTCAAAATTTCTTTTACCTGTTTCTTCACCGTATTTTATCATGTCTTCTGCGAGTCGAATCAAATCGTCTCCTGTTACAACTTTTGTTTTGATAAAATCTTTTCCTGTGGCTTTAGGAGCTGTTCGAGCTGATAAAGCCATTAAATGAGCAGCTAATTCTATTATATCTACCATACCTTTTACTCCCCCTGTATTTAAAATTACATATTTAATTTTGCAATAGATTTTTGCTCTTTTCAATAATTTTTTGATAAAATTTTATCAACTCCTTAATATCTTTTGCAAATATGAAGGCTATTGATAGAAGAGGGAATAAAAGATTTAGGTATGCATAGGGGAGATATTCGGTTACTTTCACTCCCAAGACCGAGGCAGGTAACATGGCCGCTAAATTCCAGGGTATTATACCTGCCAGTATCATTCCCGAGTCTGCTATGGCTCTTACCATTTCTTCTTTTGGAATTTGCAATTTTCGATATACATTTATCATTATTCGGGAAGGAAGAATTACAGATAAAGCTTGATTACAAGTTATTATAGCCATAAGAGTGCTTAAAAACATTGTAACTAAATATGTGAGTTTGAAATTTTTTATTTTGTCTATGTTTTGAAAAATAGCTTTTATTATTCCCGTATCTTCTAATATTCCAGCTAAAGCAGTGGCAAATGTCACAACTCCTATCATAGGAAGTATTGAAAACATACCGCCACCGTTGAAAATAGATTTGAATTCGGTAGCAGTGAAGGTATTTCCTGTAAATATTACTTTTGCTGAATCAAGAGGAGAATAGCCTAAAATTATTGAAGTTAAAAAGGAAATCAAAACAGCAATACTTAAATTTATTTTTGTAGGTACCCTGAAAAAAGCGAGTAAGATTATGATGAGGGGAGATAGAAATAAAATTGGATTTAAATGGTAGCTATTTATTATTATTGCAGAGAGATTGTTAATATTTTGCTGAGTAGATAATTTTAGGTGGAGGTCAAGTAAGTGATACAAAAAGGCTGTAATTATAAATACAGGAATTGCAGTCCTAAATAAAGATTTTAACACGTTTGTCTGCTGTATTTCGCTCATATCAGAGAGAAGAGCCACGTTTCCGGCTAAAGGGGACGTTCTATCTCCTATAAAAGAACCAGATATGACTGTTCCCGCTACTACGGGCAGGGGATATCCAAAGGCATGACCAAGACCAGTTATCACTATTCCAATAGTACTGGCTGTGCCTACGGCGGTTCCCAGGATCATGGATATCAATGAAGTTATTGTAAAAGAGGTCAAAAGAAATCCACGAGGTTTGAGGAATTTAGAAGAGTAGTATATGAGAGCAGGGAGTGTTCCATTCTGTTTCCAGAGAGCGACCAGTGCGCCTATTAGAAGAAGTATTATCATAACATTTATTCCCCTTTTTACACCTTTTATTGACATGTTTGCCAGTTCTTTAAAAGAAAAGTGTTTTAAAAGTACAAAAAAAGCAAACAAATAACTTATAAAAAGAGGAATGTAAGGTGGTTTATGGAAAAATAAAACCATCGTCATAGTTGTAGAAAGAGTAAACAGAAAAATAAAAAGAGAAAGCCCAAATTTGCTTTGCATTTTCATTACCCCTTGTTTTTATTTGGTATAAGGAATAACATGTATTTCAATGTTTTTTGCTTTTTTAATTAGCTTTACTACAGTTGACCCTCTAAAGAGGTTCTGTAACCAGGATCTTTGAGAATGACCAATTATTATTTGGGTTATATGCATTTTTTTGGCGAATTTCAAAAGTTCATCAGAGACACTTTTACCCTTTAATGTATATACTTCTGCACCTAATTGTTTTGCGAGCATGAAATGACTTTCTAATACTTCTTTATCTTGTTCTGTCAACTTTGGGGCCAAAAAATGAGTGCAGTCCACGTACACGACAACCCAGTCGCATTTAAATCTTCTCGCCCTTCTTGCACCTCTTCGTATGAGTTTTTTAGATAGAGGATTTGGCGTTATGCATACCATTATTTTCTCATTTGTTTCCCATGTATCCTCTATTCCGTGCTCTTTCATATACTCTTCTAATTCTAAATCTACTTCTTCAGCGGTGAGTCTTAACATTAATTCTCTTAAAGCACTTAAATTTCCTTTTCTGAAAAAGTTAGAAAGACATTCGTCCAGTTTGCTTAAGGGGTAGACATCCCCTCTTTTAAGTCTGTTTATAAGAGCCTCTGGAGTCAAGTCTACCGCAACTATTTCGTCTGCATTATCTATTATGCTGTCAGGTACTGTTTCTCTTACTGCGACACCTGTTATTTGTTGAATTATATCATTTAAACTCTCTATATGTTGTATATTTAGGGTAGTTAACACATTTATCCCGTGTTCTAAGATTTCTTGTACGTCTTCATACCTCTTTTTATTTTTTGAACCCGGAGCATTAGTGTGAGCGAGTTCATCAACTAAGACTACTTCTGGCTTTCTGGCTATTATGGCATCTACATCCATTTCTTCTAATATCATACCTTGATATTCAATCTTTTTTCTGGGTATTATTTCAAGGTTTCCTATCTGTGCTTCTGTATCTTTTCTGCCATGGGTTTCAACGTAGCCTATTACTACGTCTTGGCCCCTTTTAAGTCGTCTGTTACCCTCATTTAGCATTGCATAGGTTTTTCCAACCCCGGGAGCATAACCCAAGAATATTTTTAGTTTTCCCCTTTGTTCTTTTTTTACGATTTCCAAAGCTTCCTCAGGAGTAAGTCTTCTATACCCACTATTCATGTTAAAGGTAAACACCCTCCAGAAAGTTTTAGTAGAGTAACTGCCTACAATTATAATAGCATTTTTAGAAAAAATCAATAAAATAAAGGGAGCTCTGCTCCCTACATCTTTTCAAACATATCTTTTCCTACGCCACAGTCAGGGCAGACCCAATCTTCTGGTAGCTCTTCAAAAGGCGTGCCTGGCGGAATTCCTTGTGATGGGTCCCCTTCTTCTGGGTCATATATGTATCCACATACGGTACACTGCCATTTTTCCATGAGAGTTCCCCCTTTTCATTTTTATTTATTATAGCAAAAATTAGGAATAAAAACAAGGAAGAATTTTTTTCTTGACTTTAAAGTTTCAAAGTGATAATATAGATTACAACGCATAAAATTTAATAAAATGACTCAATCCTCTTATCAAGAGTGGTGGAGGGACTGGCCCGATGAAACCCGGCAACCGGCACATAGGTGCTTGGTGCCAATTCCTGCAGGTTGGATAATCCAACCTGAGAGATGAGAGGAGCGGCTTTGTGTAATTTGAGATTACGAAAGGCCCTCTTCTCATTGAAGAGGGCCTAAAAAATTTTCTGGAGGTGCAAAATGAGGGTAAAGATTGGGTTAATGGGACTTGGAACTGTTGGAACAGGAGTATTTAAAATAATTAACTCTAGAGGAGGATATATCAAGGAGAGTACGGGATTTTATCCAGAGATAAAGAAAGTGCTTGTGAAGGATTTACACAAGAAGAGAAAAGTAAATGCAACAGAGTTTTTGACCAATGACCCTCGAGATATTTTAGAGGATGAAGAAATAAAGGTAGTGATAGAGGCAATAGGAGGGATTTCTCCTGCTTATGAATATGTGAAAAAGGCTCTTTTCTCTGGCAAACATGTAATTACGGCGAATAAAGAGCTTATCGCAAAGTATGGTGAAGAGCTTGGGAGCATTGCAGCAGAAAAAGGAGTGTATTTAAAGTATGAAGCCAGTGTAGGTGGAGCCATTCCTATACTTCATCAGATAGACAGGCTAAAAATTACAGATGAGATAGATTTTATCGGTGGCATTGTAAACGGGACTACTAATTACATTTTCACAAAGATGGGAGAAGGGAAAAGCTATAAAGAAGCTCTTAATGAAGCACAGAGATTAGGTTATGCTGAAGCTAATCCGGATTATGATGTAAAAGGTTTGGATGCTACATTTAAGCTTGGCATACTTATAAAAAAAGTGTTTGGTGTGAGGGTTCCGGTAGAAATTATACCTCGAAAGGGCATAGAGGAAATCAAAGAGGAAGACGTAGAAAGGGCAAAAGAATGGGGGTATGAGTTTAAACTTTTTGCATGGGCGAAGAAATTTAGAAACTATATTTCGGCGGGAGTAGAGCCTACTTTGATTCCGGAAAATAGTTTGCTTTCAAAGGTAAAAGGAGTCAATAATGCGATAATACTTAAAGGAAATGGCTTTGGGGAATATGTCTTTATAGGAAGGGGAGCAGGGGAACTTCCTACTGGAGATGCAATAGTTGCTGATCTGATAGATATACTCATCAATTATAAACTGGGCAGTAAATCTGAAGTCATAGGAGTTAACTTTAGGGAAGAAAGCTTTACTGATACCTTTTATATAAGGCTGAAGCTCAAAAAAGATAATGTATATGGCTTAAAAGAAGTTTTAAAACTTATCAGGGGGAATTGGGTATCTATTGAAAACTCATCATTTGGTGGGAATAGTTTTACCGCTATAGTGAAGATAAATGGAACAGTGGAAGGGCTAAAAGAACAATTAGAAAAAGTAGCTTTAATAGATGCTGTTTTTAAAGTTTTAGCTGAGGAAAATTTCGAAGAGAAAAGCGAGTTTGAAAACCTGGCGGAAATAATGTAAAAATTTGTATGAAAGGAGAAAAAGCATGAGAAAAAGATATGGTTTTTCTACTATAGCAATTCATGAGGGATGGGAACCTGACCCTACTACCGGTGCAGTAGCGCTGCCAATATACCAAACTACCTCTTTTGCCTTTAAGAGCACGCAGCATGCAGCAGACTTATTTTCTCTAAAGGAAGACGGGTATATTTACACAAGGATGATGAATCCTACTGTAGACGCTTTTGAAAGGAAAATGGCTGCATTAGAAGGGGGAGTAGGAGCGCTGGCAGTAGCTTCAGGGCAGGCTGCTATAACTATAGCTATTACAAATATTGTAGGGGCTGGAGATGAGATTGTAGCTTCTACGAATCTCTACGGCGGGACTTATAACCTTTTTGCCTCTACCCTTAAGAAATTTGGTATAAATGTGAAGTTTGCAGATCCAAGTGACTCCGAAAATTTTAGAGAAAAAATAACGGAGAAGACCAAAGCTTTATACGTAGAGACGATTGGTAATCCCAAAATTGATGTGGCGGATATAGAAAAAATTGCATTAATAGCTCACGAGGCAAGTATACCCCTTATTGTAGATAATACTTTTGCAACTCCATATCTTTCAAGGCCTATAGAATTTGGCGCAGACATAGTAATTCACTCAACTACAAAGTTTATAGGAGGGCACGGTACTTCTATTGGAGGTGTAATTGTGGATTCTGGAAAATTTAATTGGGCGAATGGCAAGTTTCCAGAGCTTACAGAGCCAGACCCTTCTTACCATGGGATAAGATATGTAGAAGAGTTTGGAGAGAAGGCTTATATAGTCAAAGCGAGAGTGCAGCTTTTAAGAGACTTGGGGGCAGCTCTTTCGCCTTTTAACGCTTTTTTGTTCGTTCAAGGGCTTGAGACACTTGCACTCAGGATGGAAAGGCATAGTTATAATGCACTTCGCGTGGCAGAATTTCTAGCTTCTCATCCTCTTGTGAGATGGGTAAACTATCCTGGTCTTAAGTCAAGCCCTTATTATGAGCTTGCTCAAAAATATCTTCCAAAAGGGCAGGGTGGAGTTTTGACTTTTGGAATAAAAGGAGGTTTTGAGGCAGGGGTTAAGTTTATAGAGAATTTGAAGCTATTCACCCATCTTGCAAATATAGGAGATGTAAGGTCTTTGGTCATACATCCCGCTAGCACCACCCATCAGCAGCTTTCAAAAGAAGAACAATTGGCTTCAGGCGTCACTGAGGATATGATTAGGCTTTCTATTGGCCTTGAAGATATAGAGGATATTCTTGAAGACCTGGATTTTGCGCTTTACAGTTCTCAAAAGTAAGGGGGGAATGAGAATGATAGTAGAAGAGAAAAAAGTTACTTTAAAAGGGGATCCTGTTTTTACTACGGAAAGCGGTTATGGCTTTAAAGAGCTTACAATTGTGTATGAAACTTACGGGCAATTGAATGAAAAAAAGGGCAATGTAATACTTGTAGAACACGCTTTAAGTGGGAGTGCCCATGCAGCTGGAGTGCATCCGGGGAAGAACAATCCTGGCTGGTGGGACGGTTTGATTGGCCCGGGGAAATATATAGATACAGAAAGATACTTTGTAATATGTTCTAATTTTCTCGGAAGCTGCTATGGCACAACAGGACCCTCGTCTATAGATCCTTCTACAGGAAAACCGTATGGGCTTAAGTTTCCTAAAATTAATATAAGGGATATGGTAAGAGTGCAGAAATTGCTCTTAGACTATCTGGGGATAGATGAAGTAAAGGTTGTGATAGGGGGGTCTATGGGGGGAATGCAGGCGCTGGAGTGGGCAGTGACATATCCAGATATTGTTAAAAAAGCTGTTGTAATTGCTGCGGATTATAAGTTAACGCCTCTTAACATAGCCTATAATTACGTTGGCATACAATCTGTTTTGAATGACCCGCATTTTTACGGAGGAGATTATTACGATAAACCTGAAAAACCTCATAAAGGTTTGAGCACTGCTAGAATGCTGGGGATGATTACTTATAAAAGCGGTGAACTTTTTGACGTGAGATTTGGAAGAGCAAAAAATGGAATAAATTTTGAGGTAGAGAATTATCTGGATTACCACGGCCTTTCCTTTATAAACCGCTTTGATGCTAACTCATATCTTTACATCCTGTGGGCTATGAATGATCATGACATAACAAAACCCTACGGGAGCTTGAAAGCTGCTTTAAAAAGGATTAAGGCAGAGGTATTGATGATTGGGATAGATACGGATATGATTTTTCCCTCAAAATATATGATTGAATTTATTAAGAAGCTAAATGCAGTAGGGGGCAGAGGAAACTTTGAAGAGATTTCTTCTATTCAGGGGCATGACGCTTTTCTGGTGGATATAGACAAGATTGGGCCGATAATTTCTGAGTTTATAGAAAAAAGTGAAGAAGATAAAAAAGAGGCAGCCTGTATATAGGAAAGGTAGACTGAGAAACTCTATAAGTCTAAAGGTAGCGTTAGAAGCTACCTTTTAAATATTTTAGTGTTATAATTATTTTGTAGATTTTATAGAAAATAAGGAGTGATTGTGTGAGTAAAAAAATGATAAAACTCGGATTTGCTGGACTTGGGTTTATTGGCTCAATTCACGCTATTGCCTGCTTTTCGATGCCACTTATATTTAAAAATCTTCCTTTTGAGGTTAAACTGGGCAGAGTTTATAAAAACAACCTCAATGACATACCTCATTTTTTTGAAAAAGGGGCAAAGAGCTTAGAGGAAGTTTTAGAAAATTCAGATGCTGTTGATATATGTACTCCCAATTACCTTCATTATGAGCAAGCCATGAAGACCATAGAAAGAGGTATACCTTTGTATCTTGAAAAGCCTATAGGGATAGACAGTAAAGAAGCCTATGATATAATGGAGAGTGCAAAAAAGAAAGGACTAATACATCAGACAGCTTTGATGTACAGGTTTATGCCTGCTATAACACAGGCAAGGGATATGATTAAAAATGGGGAAATAGGAGAAATTTTAAATTTTAAGGCTTTGATGCTTCACTCTGGATATATGGACCCTAAAAGGCCTATTTCGTGGAAATTGAAAAAGTCCACTTCTGGTGGTGGAGCTATACTGGATATGGGGATACACCTTGTAGATGCAGTAAGGTTCATGCTAGGGGAGATAAAATCTTTGAGGGCGATTTCTAAAACTTATTTTAAAGAAAGACCTGTGAAGAAAGGTTCAGAAATTTACGATTGCGTAGATGTGGATGACTGGACAAGTGTAGAGGTAGAACTGGAGGGAGGAGGCTGGGGAACCATAGAAGTTTCTAGAATATCTCCTGATATTGAGGAAGAGACGAAATTTGAAATTTATGGTACTAAAGGATCGGTAAAAATATCTACGAAGCACCCGAGATATGCTATTTTGTACAGAAAGCAAGAGAATAGAGAGATAACAGGGGATTATGATAATAAAAGTGAATTTAGCAAATATGTGAATTCAATTTATCCCTCCGAGAAATACTCACTGGGTTGGATGGTAGATATGCACATGGCAAGCCTTATAAACTTTTTTACAAACATTGTAGAAAGTGAAATTGTATTTGAGGAGACACCTACATTTGAAGAGGCTTATAAAGCTCAAGTTGTGCTGGATAAAATAATTTTATCTGCTGAAAATAATGGTGAAACTATAAAGTTTTAGAAATAGGGGTAATAAGAGATGAAAGTACCGGTCAAAGAAGAGTTTTTAAAGAGGATGAAGGAGCTTTTAAAGGAAGAGTACGAAGCCTTTTTGAAGGAATATGAGAAAAAGCCTCAAAAGGGATTGAGAGTAAATACTTTGAAAATTGATGTGGAAAGTTTTAAAAAAGTTGCGCCTTTTGAGATAGAACCCATTCCGTGGTGTCCAACAGGGTTTTACTATGAAAAAGAAGAAAAAGCAGGGAATCACCTGTACCATGTGTTAGGACTTTATTACATACAGGAGCCTACTGCAATGGCTGTAGTGGAGGTATTAGATCCCAAGCCTGGTGAGAAAATTTTGGATGTGAGCGCTGCACCGGGAGGCAAAACTACTCATATTGCTTCAAAAATTGGTGATGAGGGCCTTATTGTGGCAAACGAGATAGATAGAAGGAGAATAAAAATTTTAGAAGAAAATGTAGCGCGGATGGGGATAAAGAATATAGTCCTTTTAAACGAAAAGCCGGAAAAGTTAATAAAGCCTTTTAAAGAGTATTTTGATAGGATAGTGGTTGATGCTCCATGCTCTGGTGAAGGCATGTTTAGAAAGGATCCTACTGCGAGGAAAATATGGTCTTTGAATAATGTCATTAGTTGTTCTGTGACCCAAAGAAATATTTTACGAAATGTTGCGCCTTTGCTCAAACCTGGAGGCATTTTGGTCTATTCTACCTGCACTTTTTCGCCAGAGGAAAATGAGGGGGTAATAAAGAAGTTTTTAGAAGAATATCCTGAATTTGAAATAATGGAAAGCGAGTTGAGCCGATTTTTTGACAGAGGACGTCCAGAATGGGTAAAAGGGCCAAAAGAACTAGAAAGATGTATGAGGCTGTGGCCCCACAAGGTAAAGGGAGAAGGGCATTTTATTGCGAAGCTCAAAAAAAAGGGAAAAGCTTCAGACTATAATTTTAAACCGAAGATTGAAAAGAAAAAACAGAAAAAAGATCTAGAGCTTTTCTACTATTTCGCAGATAAGTATCTTGATATAGATTTGAAAATGTTGAATCTTCAGATATACAATGACTTTGTGTATCACGTGCCTACGGGATTACCAGAGCTTGATGAAATCAAAGTTTACAGAAAAGGTTGGCTTATGGGAGAGCTTAAAAAGAACCGATTTGAACCTTCTCACTGGCTTGCAATGGGCTTAAAACCGGAACAAGTGAAAAGGGTGTTAGAACTTAAGGGACCTTGGAGAGAAAAATATTTAAAAGGAGAGACCTTTAAACTTGAAGAAGAGGACGGATGGATGCTTTTTACAATGGAGAATTTTGTAGCTGGATGGGGAAGGGTGGCAAAAGGAATAGTGAAGAATTATTTTCCCAAGTGGTTGAGAGAGATAGAGGTTTGGGAAGAATAGAAGTCCTTTTAAGGGCTTTTATTTTTTTGCTTTAAAAAGTTAATTTTGGGGGAATAATATTTTTAGCAAAAAAACTGCAATGCGGGAGGAGTTGACTGACCTTGTGGTATGCAGTATTGGCTGGGATTTTACTCTCGGTTTTAGTGTTTTTGAGAGATAAAAAGGTGGAGAATATAAATGTTGTGAGAGATTTCGATGATATAATTTTAAGCACAGAAGAAATGGAAAAACATGCAGAGGAACTAGCCCAAAATCATATTATAGCGAATAAAGTGAAGCCCTCTTTTCTTTTAATTCCCAGAATGAATAAAAATTATGAGTACATAAAAAGTGTGTACAAAGATTTGAACAATCTATTGAAAGAAAAGGATACATATATTTCTCAAGAGGAAGAATGGCTTTTAGATAATTTCTATATAATTGAAGAACAAGTAAAAGAAATAAAGAAAAGCCTTAGCAGGAAATATTATGCTGGACTTCCAGTGTTAAA
This sequence comes from Caldanaerobacter sp., assembly GCF_049701115.1. Taxonomy (NCBI): domain Bacteria; kingdom Bacillati; phylum Bacillota; class Clostridia; order Thermoanaerobacterales; family Thermoanaerobacteraceae; genus Caldanaerobacter; species Caldanaerobacter sp. The sequence continues at coordinate 10,609 of NZ_JBNATX010000010.1, forward strand.
AAATGGGGCTTTTAAAGGATACCCAAGAGTGTATGCTTTAGCTTTTGAGCTTACTTTGCATACAGATGGGAAGATTGATGAAAAGACAATCATCAATTTTATAAAAGCATATCAAAGAAAGGCTTTTCTTACCACTTCGGAGTTGTGGGCTTTAAGTTTGATGATACGTATTGCTTTGATAGAAAAGATAAGGAAAGTTTGTGAGGAAATTGTTGAGGCAAGATATCAAAAGGGAAAGGCAGAAAAGATATTGTCAATGTTGATGGAAAAAGAAATGTCTTATGAAAATGTGAAAAAGCTAATAAAAGAAAACATAAAAGTAGGAGATAGATTTCCCTTTCAATTTGTGGAACATTTAGTAAGTAGAATAAAAAGAGAAGGTAATAATTCTTCAGATATTTTAAAAATGCTGGAAAAAGTTCTTATGGAGTACGATTCCAGTATAAGTGACATTGCAGAGAAAGCCCATTATTTTCAAGCTAAAAGACAGGTTTCAATAGGCAATGCCATTGTGAGTTTAAAGACGCTATCTTCCTTAAACTGGGCTGAAATTTTTGAGATTTTAAGTCCTGTGGAGCAAGTTTTAAAACAGGACCCTGATAGTACTTACCCTAAGATGGACTTTGAATCTAAAGACTATTATAGGCATGAAATAGAAAGACTGGCAAGGTATTATAATGTTTCGGAAACCTATGTAGCCAAGAAAGCAGTAGAATGTGCGAGAGAAGTGACGGAGCAGGAGGGGCACTTGGGCTACATAAATCATGTGGGATTTTATCTAATAGGGAAAGGTAGAAGCATATTAGAAAGCAAGCTTAACAATAAGAAGAAGAGATTCCTTGATTTTTACAAAATAAAACAAAAAAGACCGGCTATTCTCTACTTTGGGTTGATTGTATTTTTCTTGATATTGGAAGAAGTGTTCAGTCTGAATTATTTACATAATTTTACAAATAACTATTGGAAGTTGTTTGCATCTTCTTTGGTTTTGGCTATTCCTTTAAGTGAAATTTCAATTCAGCTGACTAACTGGATCTTGATGCACATTTTCAAGCCGGTAATGCTGCCAAAGATTGAATTAAAAGGTGGCATACCAGATAATGCAAAGACATTTGTTGTGATATCTTCTCTTCTGCCGGACGAGAAAAAAGCAAGAGAGCTTGTTGAGAACTTGGAAGTATATTACCATGCAAACAGGGGAAAAAATCTCTATTTTGGCCTTTTGGGAGACTTTAAAGATGCTCCTCTTGAAATGATGCCAGAGGACGAAAAAATAGTTAAGACAGCTTTAGAAGAAATTGAAAAACTAAACAAAAAGTATGCTGAAGGTGAAGAGAAAATATTTTACTATTTCCACAGAAAAAGAGTTTACAACGAAATGCAGAAGAGCTGGATGGGATGGGAGAGAAAAAGAGGAGCTTTAATGGAATTTGTTGACCTTTTAAGAGGAGAGAAGGATACCACATTTTACGTAGTAAGCGATGATGTGTCTAAACTTGGAATCAAATATGTAATAACGCTGGACGCTGATACAAATTTGCCTATAGATACGGCTAAAAAGTTAGTGGGAGCAATGCTGCATCCTCTAAACAGAGCCATAATTGACAGAGACGAGGGAGTTGTAGTAGAGGGGTATGGTCTACTTCAGCCCAGAATTGGCATTGATATAGAAAGCGCTAACGCTTCTTTATTTTCTAAAATATACGGTGGAGAAGGAGGTATAGACCCATACACCACAGCGACTTCTGACATATACCAGGATTTATTCGGTGAAGGAATTTACACGGGCAAAGGCATATTTGATGTCGACGTATTTAGAGATCTTTTGAAGGACACTATACCGGATAATTCCATATTAAGCCATGACCTTCTAGAAGGGTCTTTTGTGAGGACTGGTTTGGTGACAGATATTGAATTGATAGATGAATTTCCTGCAAAGTACAATTCTTACATGATGAGGCTGCACAGATGGGTAAGAGGCGACTGGCAACTTTTGCCTTATTTGAGGTCGAAAATAAGAAACAGGAGAGGAGAACTGATAAGAAACCCTCTTTCTTTGATAACTAAATGGAAAATTATGGATAATCTGAGGAGGAGTTTAATTTCAATTTCTCTGATCGTAATGGTTTTTCTTGGATTTTCGGTTTTGCCAGCAAGTGCTCTATTCTGGGTAGCGGTTGCTGCTTTAACTGTGTTTTTTCCTGTGATACTCATTTTGTTTGATTTGATTTTTAGAGGTCACTTAAGGCAGTATTTAGAAAAAAGGCATAGAGCAGTTATAACGGGAGTTGAGGCAGCTTTTTACCAAGCACTGCTTAATTTTATCTTTTTGCCATATAATGCCTATATTATGGCAGATGCCATCATAAGAACTATTAGCAGGATGTACATAACTAAGAGAAATCTTTTGGAATGGGTAACAGCTGCAGATATGGAAAAGAGGCTGAAAAATGATTTTATAAGCTTTGTAAAGAGAATGTGGGTGGTATTGCTAAAAGGAGCGGTATTAATCCTTTTAACAGCTTACTTTAAACCTGGGGCTCTGATTTTTGCGGTGGGAGTATTTTTCCTCTGGGCTTTTTCACCTTATGTGGCTTTTTACATAAGTCAACCTGCCCTTCTCAAAATGAAATTTATTTTGGATGAGGATATAGAAGAGGTGAGATTGATTGCGCGAAAGACATGGAAATTTTTTGAAGATACAGTTACAGAAGCTCAAAATTACCTGCCGCCTGATAATTTTCAGGAAGACCCCCCAAATGGCATAGCAGAAAGGACATCTCCTACCAATATTGGTCTTTACCTTGTTTCAACTGTTGGTGCAAGGGATTTGGGGTACATAACCACCAGTGAAATGGTAGATCGTATTGAAAACACTATAAATACCATAAAAAAGATGGAAAAATGGAATGGACACCTTTTTAACTGGTACGATACGCGCACACTTAAACCCTTAAGACCTTATTATGTGTCTACGGTGGACAGCGGTAATTTGGTTGGATATTTGATTACCATTAAAGAGGCTTTGGAAGAGTTTTTAGATAAACCTGTTATTGACTTGGAGTTTTTAAGAGGTTTAAAAGATACTGTCAGAATGCTGAAGATTGAAAGAATTGATGAGAGTCTCTTTGAAGAGTTTCTCAAAAAAGGGGATATAGACCCTCTCGCATGGAAAAAAATTCTAGATGATTTAGAAGAGGTAGAGGAGGAAAGACTAAGAGATATTGTAAAAAAATTTAAAAATGAGATTAGAGAATTTATGCCGTGGCTGGAATTTGAAGATACTGAGGGAGGTTATGGAGAAATTTTTAATGAATGCAATTCTTTTGAAGAGCTGAAAAAAGTGTATGAGAAATATCTGGAGGAAACTTTTAGAGCAAAGAAGGAAGGACTGCCTGAATTTAAGATAAAACAGATACAGAGAGCTGTTGAAAAAATTGAGGAGCTAAAAGAGAGGATATTGAAATTAAAACAGGAAATTGAAGATATAATTGAAAAGACAGAGTTTAAGCATTTGTACGATGAAAAGAGGCAACTTTTCTCTATCGGATACAATGTAGAGGAAGAAAAGCTTACTAAGTCCTATTATGACTTGCTTGCTTCTGAAGCAAGACAGGCAAGCTTTATTGCCATTGCCAAAAGAGAAGTTGACAAGAAACACTGGTTTAAATTAGGAAGGATGCTTACAAGGGCGAATAGGTCTAAAGGACTGGTTTCATGGTCAGGGACGATGTTTGAATATTTTATGCCCCTTTTGATAATGAAAAATTATGAAAATACTTTATTGGATGAGACTTATTCTTTTGCAGCAAAAGTGCAGAAAGAGTATGGAGTTAAATTGGGTATTCCATGGGGTATTTCTGAGTCGGGATTTTATGCTTTTGATATGAGCCTTAACTATCAATACAAGGCTTTTGGGGTTCCAATTTTAGGATTGAAAAGGGGACTTTCCCACGACAAAGTGGTAGCTCCTTATGGGTCTATTCTCGCAATTTCTATTGACCCAGAAGGGGTTGTGAAAAATATAGAATTTTTAAAAAAGGAAGGAGCAGAAGGAGAGTACGGATTGTATGAGGCAATTGATTACACTCCGGAGAGGGTGCCTTTTGGCAAAAAGAATGCCATTGTCAAAAGTTTTATGGCGCATCATCAGGGCATGATTTTTGTGGCGATAGATAATTTTATACATGAAAATATAATGCAGAAAAGATTTCACAGAGATCCGAGAGTGAAAGCCACACAAATTTTGTTGCAAGAAAAAACTCCTATCTATATGGATGTGACTAGAGAAGAAAGAGAAGAGCCAAGGAAAATTCAAAAAATACGAAAAGAAGATTCAGACTTTGTGAGAGTTCTGGGAGAATCGAGAAGCTGGATTCCAGAGGTACACATTGTTTCTAGCGGCAAATATTTTGTGATGCTTACAGAAAAAGGTACAGGATACAGCAAGAATGTTAAAGGTATTTTCCTAAACAGGTGGAGAAAAGACATTGCTCAAGATTACGGCACATTTATCTTTATACGCAACGTGGATTCAAACGAGGTGTGGTCAGCCACTTTTGCGCCTTTTTATCAAAAAGGACAGCATTACAGGGTGGTTTTCTCTGCCGACAAAGCTGAGTACTTTAAGAGAGTAGGCGGCATAGATAGTTATTTGGAGATTACTGTATCGCCTGAAGATGATGTAGAGATAAGAAGGATTACTTTGAAAAACCACAGCAAATACCCCCAGATACTTGAGATTACCAGTTTTTCTGAGATAAGTTTGATGGATTTGCCTTCAGATGTAGCACACCCTGCTTTTAACAAGCTATTTGTGAAGACAGAGTTTTTGAAGGATGAGGATGCAATTATAGTGTGCAGAAGGCCAAGAGATCCAGAAAAGTCCAGATTGTGGGCTTTGCACAAAGTCGTGGTTTTAAGTGGGGAGGCGATGGGAGACACCCAGTTTGAGACGGATAGGCTTAAGTTTATAGGTAGAGGGAGAAGCGTGAGAAAACCTTTGGCTCTTGAGCCAGATCAGCCTCTTTCTAACACGGAAGGAGCTGTTTTAGACCCAATTGTAAGTCTGAGAAAGAGAATAAGAATAATGCCGGGGGGCGTTGCAAAAATAGCATATATTTCGGCTATCACAGAGACAAAAGAAGAAGCAGAAAAAATCGTTTCAAAGTATAAAGAAGAAAATGCTATAGAAAGAGCTTTTGAAATGTCATGGACTAGAAGCAGGGTAGAGCTAGAGTATATAAACTTGAAGCCAAGAGAATTGGGATTATTTCAGAGAATGCTTCCCTACCTCATTTTTGCAAGCCCTCAAAGAAAAATGAGGGAAGAAATGATACTGAAAAATACAAAAGGGCAATCGGGATTGTGGGCTCATGGGATTTCGGGAGATTTGCCAATTGTGCTCTTAGAAGTGGAAAAGATGGAAGAGATAGAGTTGGTAAAATGGTTTTTGAAAGCTTATGAATACTGGAGGATGAAGGGCATACACATTGACCTTGTGATATTAAACAAGGACAAAAGCGGATACTTGCAACCTTTAAACGATAAAATAAAAGAGGTTATAAATACCACCTTTGCTTACGATGTATTTGGAAAATATGGAGGAGTATATTTGCTTCAAGAAAATAACTTAAAAGAAGATGATTTCTACCTTTTAAACGCTGTAGCAGCTCTCAAATTTGACGGTAAAAATGAATCTATTTATGACCAGATAATGGTTAAAGTTCACAAAAAAGCATTAAAGCCTAGAAGCTTCCAAGCAAAAGTTTCAAGCTGTAGGGATGATGGGTTGGAAGGAATAGAACTTCAGTATTACAATGGTTTTGGAGGTTTTACTCCTGATGGAAAAGAATATATAATAAAATGGGAAGGGAAAAGTACACCAGCGCCGTGGATAAACATAATTTCGAACCCCAATTTTGGTTTTCAGGTTTCTGAGGTGGGGGCGGGTTATACATGGGCAGAAAATAGCAGGGAATACAAGCTTACTCCCTGGTACAATGATCCTGTTTTAGACCCTCATGGAGAAGTTATATATCTAATAGACGAAATTACAGGAGATAAATGGACAATTACTCCTCATCCAGCAGGGAATTCGGGTGTTTATTATATAAGACATGGTTTTGGATATTCTACTTTTGAAAGCGCAAGTTGCGAATTAAAAAGCGAGCTCACAATGTTTGTTCCCAAGGAAGATTCTGTAAAAATAAATTTGATCAAATTAAAAAACACATCTAGAAGTAGCAGAAAAATCCAGTTAGTTTATTACATTAGACCAGTTCTAGGGGTAACGGATGAGGCTACGTCGCAGTATATTGCTTCTGAATTTGATAAGGAAGAAAGGATTTTGTATATAAGAAATGTGTACAATGAAGATTTTGTTAATAGAATAGCATTTCTAGCCACATCAGAGGGGATAAACTCTTATGAGAGCGAAAGAGGGGAGTTTATAGGAGTAGGTTTTGACTTAAGTAGCCCTCAAGCTCTTTCCTATGAAACTCTTTCTAATTCAGAAGGATTGGCGGTTGATCCTTGCAGTGCAATTGAGTTTTCTGTTGAAATAGCACCTGGTGAAGAGAAAGAGATATCAATCCTGTTAGGGCATGCTAAAGAGAAGAAAGAGGCAAAAGATTTAGCTTTGAAGTATTCAAAAGTAGAAAACTGTAAAAAAGAACTAGAAAAGGTAAAAGGATTTTGGGGGAAAATTTTGGGTAAACTCACGGTAGATACTCCCGATAAATCTCTTGATTTACTTGTAAATGGATGGTTACCCTATCAGACGATAGCTTGTAGATTGTGGGCACGTTCCGCATTTTACCAGTCAGGGGGTGCATATGGATTTAGGGACCAATTACAGGATGCCATGAATATGGTGCTTTTGAATCCAGAGTTTACAAGGAACCAAATAATAAATGCTTGTGAGCATCAATTTATAGAAGGAGATGTACAGCATTGGTGGCATCCTGTTTTAAACAAGGGAATAAGGACAAAATTTTCAGACGACCTTTTATGGCTTCCTTATGTAGTAGCTGACTATATAGAAAAGACAGAAGATTGGGCTATATTAGAAGAAAAAGTGGGGTATTTAGAAGACTTTCCTCTCAAGGAAGAGGAAGAGGAGAGATATTCCGTTCCCTCTATTTCTTCTCATAAAGGAACGGTGTATGAGCATTGTGTCAAAGCCATAGATTATGCTTTGAAATTTGGGGAACACGGCCTTCCTCTAATGGGAACAGGGGATTGGAACGATGGAATGAACAAGGTGGGGCATAGAGGGAAGGGGGAGAGTGTATGGCTGGGATGGTTTTTATACACTGTCCTAAAGAAGTTTACTTCTATCTCTGAACAAGTGGGAGATATAGAAAGAAAAGAAAAATACATTAAGGAAGCAGAAAGGCTTTTAAAGTCAATAGAGGAAAATGCTTGGGATGGCAGTTGGTATAGAAGAGCTTACTTTGATGATGGAACACCCCTTGGATCCGTTGACAATGTGGAGTGTAAAATAGATTCTATTTCACAGTCATGGGCTTTGATATCCAAAGGTGGGGAGATAGAAAGAGGAAAAGAAGCCATGAAAGCCGTTTTGAATTATCTGGTAAATGAGGAGGAGGGGATAATAAAACTTCTCACTCCGCCTTTTGACTCTTCCGATTTAAATCCGGGGTATATAAAAGGTTATGTGCCAGGAGTTAGGGAAAACGGCGGGCAGTATACTCATGCAGCTGCTTGGGTAATACTAGCCTTTACAGAGTTAGGAGATGGAGATACAGCATGGAAGCTTTACAACATGATAAACCCAATAAACCACACCAGGACCCCTATAGAATGTATGAAATACAAAGTAGAACCCTATGTGGTGGCTGCAGATGTATATGCTGTTGAGCCTCATGCAGGAAGAGGAGGGTGGACTTGGTATACAGGAGCAGCAGGTTGGATGTACAGGGTGGCAGTCGAACATATTCTGGGGTTAAAAAAATATGGAGATAAATTCACAGTAGACCCCTGCGTTCCTCGAACCTGGGAAGGGTTTGTGATAGAATATGAGTATGGACAAGGCAGGTATATAATAAAAGTTTTGAACCCAAATAGAGTCAATAAAGGTGTAAAAGAGGTCTACCTGGATGGAAAACTGGTGGATAGATTTGTACCTCTCGAAACTGAGGCTAGACTCCATGAAGTTGTTGTGGTGATGGGCTAATCAAAGAGGCATTTTGCTCTTTTAGTGCAAAATGCCTCTTTTTATATGTTTTTATTAGTAAGTTTTTGGATACAGTTCTATCTTGACATACATATGAAATTAATATACAATGAAAGAGATACATTTCATTACTTTATCACGTTACAAAGACATAGCGATGTGAGGGATTTAAATGATATATTTGCCGGATGGAGTGCAGGACTTCCTTCCAGAAGAATATGAATTCAAGAGAAATATAGAGGACAAATTTAGAGAAGTTTTCAAAAGTTTTGGCTATAAAGAGATAATGCCTCCCACTTTTGAGTACAGCGAAAATTTTTCTCATTTATTTGATGAAAACAGCATGTACAGGTTTTTTGATAAAAAGGGGAGTATTTTAGCTTTAAGGCCTGATGTAACTGCTCAAATAGCCAGAATTGTTTCTACAAAGCTGGAAGGCAGATACCCACTTAAGTTATGTTATATAGCTAATGTGTATAGGTATGAGGACACACAGGTAGGTAAAATGAGAGAATTTACACAGGCAGGAGTAGAGCTTATAGGTACAAATCACGAAGAATCAGATGCGGAGGTTATAGCTCTTTCTATAGAGGCATTAAAAAGTACAGGCTTAAAGGATTTTAAAATTGATATAGGACATGCCGAAGTATTTAGAAGTATTGTAAGAAATTTGAATCTAGGAAATGAAGATGTAAATCTATTGAGAGAACTTTTAGAGCAAAAAAACCAATCTGCTATAGAAGATTTCATAAAACAAAAAGAAATAAAAAGAGAAGAGGCTAAACTTCTAAGGGAACTTCCTCTTTTATTCGGTGGGGAGGAGATTTTAGAAAAGTTAAAGAAAGAAAATTTTAAAGAGACGGAGGGAGTGCTTGAGTATCTCGATAGAGTGTATAAGATACTTGAGGACTTTGGTATGAAGGGATATATAAGTTTTGATTTGGGGATGGTGCAAAATCTAAATTATTACACAGGAATTATATTTAGAGGTTTTGTAAAAGGGCTTGGCTATGCTATATGCACTGGAGGAAGGTATGACAAGCTTCTTAAGATTTACGGTAACGACTTGCCTGCTACAGGTTTTGCAATAAGTGTAGAAAGAGTTATGCTTGCTTTGGAAAGACAAAGCAAGGGAGAATGGGTAAAACCACGCAGAGTGCTAGTAAGGTATAAAGAAGAAGAGAGAAGGAAAGCTTATGAAAAGGCTAATGTACTCAGAAAAGAAGGCAATGTCGTAGAGATGTACACTTTTAAGAGGTGTGAAAATATTGATTTAAAAAGTTTTGATGAAGTCGTAGATGTGGGGGAATGACATGGATATTGTTTCAATAGCTTTGCCAAAGGGCAGGATGACAGAGGATGCAGTAGTTTTATTTAAAAAAGCAGGTATTTCTAATGATGTGTTAAAAGATATATCGAGGAAGTTAATTTTAGAAGATAATAAAAATGCTATAAAGTTTATGCTTGTAAAACCTATGGATGTTCCAACTTATGTGGAGCACGGTGCAGCAGATTTAGGGGTTTGTGGAAAGGATATTTTGTTGGAGCAAAAAAAGGATTTATACGAAGTTTTAGATTTAAAATTTGGATTTTGCAGAATGGTAGTAGCTGGTCCTCCTGATGTTAAAGACAGCTTTCTCACAAATAAAAGAGTTGCTACTAAATTTCCAAACGTTGCAGAGGAATTTTTTAAGAAAAAAGGTGAAAATGTTGAGATAATCAAATTAAATGGCTCTGTGGAGCTTGCTCCAATTGTAGGATTATCAGAAGTGATTGTTGATATTGTGGAGACTGGAAGGACTTTAAGAGAGAATGGCCTTGTTGTTATAGAGGAGATTTTTCCTTCAACAGCGAGACTTATAGTTAACAAGGCAAGCATGAAGACAAAAAGCGAGAGAATAAAGGATATAATTTTAAAGCTAAGAGAAGTTATAAATGGGGGATAGAGATGATAGAAATATTTGATTTTACTAAGGAAGTCGATACAGAAATTTTTTATAAAATACAGAATAGAAGTAAATTGGAGAATAAAGAGATTGCAAAAAGGGTTGAAGACATAATAGAAAATGTGAGAGAAAGGAAGGATAAGGCGTTATTTGAATACACCTATATGTATGATGGAATAAATTTAAGTAGCGAGACAGTGAAGGTGAAAGAGGAAGAAATAAAAAAAGCTTATGAGGAAGTGAAAGAGGATTTTTTAAAAGCGTTAGATAAGGCCATAAAAAATGTTACGGAGTTTCATGAGAAGCAAAAGGAAAAGACGTGGATGGATTTTAAAGAAGGAATAGTTTACGGGCAAGTATTAAGGCCTCTTTCCTCTGTAGGCATTTATGTTCCTGGAGGAACTGCCTCATATCCTTCTTCAGTTTTGATGAATGGTATTCCTGCAAAAGTAGCAGGCGTTGAAAGAATAGTAATGGTATCTCCTGCTGGAAAAAAGGGGATAAGCCCTTATGTGCTTGTGGCGGCAGATAAAATTGGAATAAAAGAAATATATAAAATTGGTGGAGCACAGGCTGTTGCAGCACTTGCTTTTGGCACAGAATCAATACCTAAGGTGGACAAAATAGTTGGTCCAGGAAATATTTACGTAGCAATGGCAAAAAGAGCCCTATATGGCTATGTAGACATAGATATGGTGGCAGGACCCAGTGAAATTTTGGTAATTGCAGATGAGTCAGCAAGTCCAAAATATGTAGCAGCAGACCTTCTTTCACAGGCAGAACACGATGTAATGGCTTCTTCAATATTAGTGACAACCTCAAAAGAGTTAGCGGAAAAAGTAAAAAAAGAAATTGAAAGACAAATGGAATATCTTGAGAGAAAAGAAATAATTGCAGAGTCTTTAAAAAATTTTGGCGCGATAATTGTTGTAGAGAATTTAAAAGAAGCAATTGGTATTGCAAATGAAATAGCTCCAGAGCATTTAGAGCTTCTCATTGAAAATCCTTTTGAAATTTTAGGCGAAATTAAAAATGCAGGAGCAGTATTTTTAGGAGAATTTTCTCCAGAACCTTTGGGAGATTACCTTGCAGGTCCAAATCATGTTCTTCCTACAAGTGGCACAGCGAGATTTTTCTCTCCCCTTTCAGTTAGGGATTTTGTCAAAAAGATGAATGTACTTTATTACTCTAAGGAAGCTTTTAGCAGTGTAAAAGATGATGTCATAACCTTGGCCGAAGCTGAAGGGCTCACAGCACATGCAAATTGTGTAAAAGTGAGGTTTTACAATGATTGAGAATTTGCTGAGGCAAGAGATTAAAGGATTTAAAAATTATGAAGTGGAGAATTTGCCTTATAAATATAAGATGGATGCAAACGAGACTCCTTTTGAGCTTCCTGAAGAGGTAATAAATAATATAGTGGATATTGTAAAGTCTGTTCATGTAAATATGTATCCAGACCCTACGGCAGAAAAATTAAGAGAAGAGTTAGCAAGATATTGCAGTGTCACTCCTAAGAATATTTTTGTAGGAAATGGTTCTGATGAAATAATACACCTTATAATGCTTGCCTTTGTAGATAAAGGGGATACAGTTTTGTACCCTCATCCATCTTTTGCAATGTACAGCATATACAGTAAAATTGCAGGAGCAAATGAAATAGCTGTGAATTTAAATGAGGACTATACTTATAATGTTGAAAGATTTGCAGAAGCGGTTGAGAGATATAAGCCTAAATTGGTGTTTTTGTGCAATCCAAACAATCCTACTGGAAGCGTAATAGATGAAGAGGATATAATCAGAATAATTGAAAAGGCAAAAGGAATTGTAATAGTTGATGAAGCTTATTTTGAATTTTATGGAAAAACTCTTGTGCCATATATAAATAGATTTGAAAATCTGATTATACTGAGGACTTTGTCAAAAGCTTTTGGGATTGCAGGATTAAGAGTGGGGTATGCTCTCTCAAATGGAGAAATAGTGAAATATTTAAATCTTGTAAAATCTCCTTATAATCTCAACTCTTTATCACAGAGAATAGCATTAGAAGTTTTAAAAAGTGGTGTTTTAAAGGAGAGGGTAAATTACATTATAAACGAAAGAGAAAAGCTGGTAAAGGAGTTAAATAAAATTAATGGGATAAAAGTGTATCCTTCTCATGCAAATTTTGTTCTTTGTAAATTTGAAAATGCCAATGATGTGCACAAAAGACTTGTTGAAAGGGGAATTTTGGTGAGAAATTTTTCTAATGTGAAGGGATTAGAAGGGACTTTAAGGATAACTGTGAGTTCTGCTGATGCCAATGATTATTTAATAGATACTTTAAGGGAGATATTGTCATGAGGAAAGCGGAAGTTAAAAGAAAAACGGCAGAGACTGACATATATGTCGAACTTAATATAGATGGCAAAGGCTCATATGATATAAAGACGGGAATAGGCTTTTTTGACCACATGCTTTCTCTTTTTGCAAAGCATGGCCTGTTTGATTTAAAAGTAATAGCAAAAGGAGATCTGGAAGTAGACACTCATCACACTGTAGAGGATGTAGGAATAGTCTTAGGTACTGCCTTTTTAAAAGCTTCAGGGGATAAAAAGTCAATAAAGAGATTTAGTACTTTTTATGTGCCTATGGATGAAGCTTTGGTTAGAGTTTCTCTTGATATAAGTGGAAGACCTTATCTTTATTATGATTTGCCTTTGAAAGCTGAAAGAGTTGGGAATTTTGAAACAGAGACTGTGGAGGAGTTTTTTAGGGCTTTTGCTTATAATTTTGGTATAACACTCCACGTAGAACTTTTACATGGTGTAAACACTCATCACATTATAGAAGCATCTTTTAAAGCTTTGGGTAAAGCGGTGGATGAGGCACTTAAATTGGATGAGAGAATAGATGGAATACCTTCTACTAAAGGGATTTTGTAAACATAAAGGGGTGGAATTTTGATAGGCATTATAGATTATGAAATGGGAAATTTGAGAAGCGTTGAAAAAGCTTTAAAATACGTGGGATACGATGCGAAGATTACAAGTGATGCAAAAGAAATAAAAAATTTTGAGGCCTTGATACTTCCCGGAGTTGGAGCCTTTCCAGATGCCATTGAGGTTTTAATTAAAACAGGTATGGCAGAAGAGATAAAAATACACATTGAAAAGGGGAAGCCTTTTTTGGGAATATGCTTGGGAATGCAGCTTTTATTTGAGAAAAGTTTTGAGGGAGGAAAGACAGAGGGGCTTAAAATATTTAAAGGCGATGTTATAGAAATTCCCAAAGGAAATAAAATTCCCCATGTAGGGTGGAATAGTTTGACCATAAAAAAAGACACACCATTTCTTAAAGAAATAAAAAGTGGAGATTATGTTTATTTTGTCCATTCTTATTATGTAAATGGCAATGAAAAAGATTTTGAATACGCAGTTACTGAATATGGGATAGAAATTCCAGCTGTCATTATTAAAGACAATGTTTTTTCCTGTCAGTTTCATCCAGAAAAAAGCGGAGAGACAGGGCTTAAAATTTTAAAAAATTTTGGAGAGATGATAAAATGCTTGTAATACCTGCGATTGACATAATGGATGGGAAATGTGTAAGACTCACAAAAGGGAATTTTGATTCAAAAGAAGTATATTATGACAATCCTGCAGATATGGCTAAGATGTGGCAAGAGTGTGGTGCAAAGAGAATCCATGTAGTGGATCTGAATGGGGCAAGGCAGGGACATTTAGTAAATGTGAAAACTATTGAAAAGATTGTGAATTGCTGTAATGTGGACATAGAAGTAGGGGGAGGAATAAGGAGTAAAGAGACTGTAGACTATCTTTTTTCTATTGGAGTGTCATTTATTATTTTAGGTTCTGCTGCAATATATGATACGGGGCTACTTTTTTATTCTATTTCCAACTATGGAGAAAAAACTATAGTAGGGATTGATTCAAAAAATAGAGAAGTTGCGGTAAGTGGATGGCTTGAAAGGACTAAAATAAAGGATACTGAGTTGGCTGAGAAGATGAAGGAGATAGGAATAAAGACAATAATTTTTACTGATATTTCAAAGGATGGCACACTGCGCGGGCCAAATTTTGAAGCTTTAAAGGATATGCTAAAGGTAGGAGTAGAAATAATAGCTTCAGGAGGCATATCTTCAATTGAAGATTTAAAAAGGCTTAAAGATATGGGAGTTACTGGTGCTATTATTGGGAAGGCCTTGTATACCGGCATGATAGACTTAAAAACTGCATTGCTGGAATTAGAAAGAGGGGAAGTCTAGATGTTAGCCAAAAGAATAATAGCTTGTTTGGATGTTAAAGATGGAAGAGTAGTAAAGGGAGTGAATTTTGTAAATTTAAAAGATGCAGGAGACCCTGTTGAAATAGCTGAAAGGTACAATGAGTTAGGAGCCGATGAGCTTGTATTTCTGGATATTACGGCTTCCTATGAAAAAAGAAAAATTATGATAGATGTTGTGAAGAGAACATCAGAAAAGGTGTTTATTCCTTTGACTGTAGGGGGAGGAATTTCTGATATTGATGACATAAGAGAAGTTTTAAAAGCAGGAGCTGATAAAGTTTCTATAAATACACAAGCGGTAAAGGAGCCGACACTTATCCTCAAGGCGGCTTTGAGGTTTGGGAGCCAGTGTGTTGTTGTGGCAATTGACGCTAAAAAGAGACCAGATGGCACAGGCTACAATGTGTATATAAATGGAGGGAGAATAGACACAGGACTTGATGCTGTTGAGTGGGCTAAAAAGGTGGAAGATTTGGGTGCAGGAGAAATACTTTTAACAAGTATGGATAAAGACGGGACAAAGGATGGATATGATATTGAACTTACAAGGCTTATAAGTGAAGCTGTGAATATTCCGGTTATAGCATCAGGAGGAGCAGGGAAACCCGAGCATTTTAAAGAGGTGTTTACACAAGGAAAAGCTGATGCAGCTTTGGCTGCTTCTGTATTTCACTATGGAGAGCTTGATATAAAAGAATTGAAAAGATATTTAAAGGATGAGGGTATACCGGTAAGATTGTAGGAGAAAGGATGTAGAGGATGATTGACATAAAAGATTTGAAGTTTGACGAAAAGGGTCTTATTCCTGCTATTGTGCAGGATTACTATACAAAGCAGGTTTTAATGCTTGCATATATGAATGAGGAGAGTTTGAAGCTTACATTAGAAAAAGGGGAGACATATTTTTTCAGTAGAAGCAGAGGCAAGATATGGCACAAGGGGGAAACCTCAGGGAATACCCAGAGGGTAAAAAAGATTTTTTATGACTGCGATGAAGATGCTCTTTTAATTCAAGTAGAAGCAAAGGGCCCTGCTTGTCATACAGGCAATATAAGCTGTTTTTATAGAAGTTTCGATGAAGAAACTGAAGATGGCATAGAGATTCTAAATAAACTTTATGAAAGGGTAAAAGGCAGAAAAATAAACCCTGTAGAAGGATCCTATACAAACTATCTCTTTGAAAAAGGCATAGACAAAATACTAAAAAAAGTTGGAGAGGAAGCCACAGAAGTGGTTATCGCTTCGAAAAATGATTCAAAAGATGAGATAGTGTATGAAGTATCTGACCTAATGTATCATTTGATGGTGCTTTTGGTTGAGAAAAATATACCATTGACCGAGATATACAATGAATTAGGAAAAAGGTATAATAAATAATTTAAAATATGTAGACATTCCAGGGGATTTTATCAATGAATCTATTTTTATATATTGAATCAACCCCCATAAATATGTGTTTTATTTCATCTTTTGGAAGCTTTATCAGGATCCAGATTTGTTTTTTATATGTTCTCATTTCTATTGCCAGGTCATTAAGGCTGTTTTTTGCAAAATTATAATTATACAGTTTGTCGTTTATTACACCTATATCTACTCTCTTTATCGTGTCATCTTTATAAAAAAACCTCATCTGAAATCTATAGAGGACTTTTTTAGAAATGGGTTTAGCCGATTGTATGCCTATATACAAAGTATTAGCATAGTAAAATATAGTAAACTTTGTCAGATCAGCGCTTTTATACATCTCTTCTTCTAATACGCCTCCTGAATATACACCAAACATGGAGTGAGACAGTAGGTATTGTTCTAAATTGGGTTCGTATGATAGCTTTGGTATTAATATGGGAGATTTTTCACCAAAAAGTTCGGTTTTTCTTACAAAAGCTGTTAGGAAAGGCTCCATGACTTCTATCTGAGTTTTATAGGTTTTTACTGCATGGTATTTTTTTATAATCTCATCTTCTTCAAGGTTTATGTAATGCCAGTTTATATTACTTTCTATTAAATTTGAAGGAGGAAGTAAGGGTTTATTCTTATTTGACCCCCATGGTACAAGCCACTCTGGGTGGTGGACTAAAAACATATGCTCTTTTATATTTAGCTTTAAAGATAGAATTGTATATTTTACAAAGTTATGGCAAGCCCAGTGGTCAGGATGCATGTCCTCAGCAATAGGATAGTATATATCTGTGGGGTTTAAATCTTTTATTATTTTTTCTAACGCTTCTACAAAAGCTTCTCCCGAGTATGGAATTCCTTTCAAATAAGCCCTTTCATAAAAAACAGAAGTAGATTTAGTAGTAGGACTTAATTTTGGAAAATCTTTTTCCCAGTTTTCACACCAAAGATATCGCAAGGTACCATCAGAAAAGCCTAAAAATATAATGTCTTCTTCGGATAGACCCATTGATTTTAAGGCATTTAGGCTTTCACTCTGCCTTACAAACCCAAACTCTGAATATTCTTCTTTTTTTAGGTGAGCTTTTTTGAAAAATAGCATTGCAGATTTTCTATAGTTTTCGCCACTGGTTGCTATTACAACTTTTATAGGAATATTTGATTTTACTGCTTTTTGTATTATCCCTCCTGTTGCAATTGTTTCATCGTCAGGATGAGGCACTACTATAAGGATTCTATTTCCAATATACGTAATTTCAGGCAAAGTTATTTTTAAGAGGTAGTTTTTAATGTCCTCTTTAAAATTCATAATAGATGCGATTGCAATTATCCCAGTGATAAACAAAATAAGGTAAATAAAATTCATGCTTTCACCTCGATTTTCCACTAATCTTATATTAAACTGAAAAAACCCATCCAAAGGGATGGGTTTTACGGAAGGTCTGGGTAAAGAGGGTATTTTTCAAGTAGTTTTGCTACCCTTTCTTTCGCTTTTTCTTTGTAATTTTCATCTTTTATCATATTAGCTATTATATCTGCTATTTCTACCATATCTTCCGGTTTCATACCCCTTGTTGTTACTGCTGGTGTACCTAATCTTACGCCAGAGGTTACATTTGGCCCTAATGGATCAAAAGGTATAGCGTTTTTATTGCAAGTTATGTTTACTTCATCTAATCTAGTTTCTAATTCCTTTCCTGTTATTCCTGTGTTTCGCAAATCTAATAGCATTAAGTGGTTGTCAGTACCACCGGATACCAAATTTATTCCTCTTTCCATCAATGCATTTGCTAAAGCTTTTGCGTTTTCTACAATCCTTTTTTGATATTCTTTAAACTCATCTGAAAGAGCTTCTTTAAAACATACAGCTTTTGCTGCTATAATATGCATTAAAGGCCCTCCTTGGGTGCCAGGGAAAAGAGCTTTATCGATGGCTTTTGCGTGTTCTTGTTTACAGAGGATAGCTCCTCCTCTAGGTCCTCTTAAGGTCTTATGGGTAGTAGTTGTGACTACATCAGCATAAGGAACGGGATTTGGATGTAAACCTGCTGCTACAAGCCCGGCGATGTGTGCCATGTCTACCATGAGATATGCGCCCACCATGTCTGCAATTTCTCTGAATCTTTTAAAATCGATTATCCTGGGATAAGCACTGGCACCTGCTACAATCATCTTTGGTTTATGTTTTTTTGCCAAATCTTCTACTTGGTCATAGTCTATATATCCCGTATCTTCTCTTACGCCATAGGATACAAAGTTATATATTTGCCCAGAAAAATTGACTTTGCTTCCATGGGTTAAATGTCCGCCGTGAGCTAAATCCATTCCTAGTACAGTATCTCCAGGTTTTAGAAGTGCAAAATAAGCTGCCATATTTGCCTGAGCCCCTGAGTGAGGCTGCACATTTGCGTGTTCCGCTCCAAAAAGCTTTTTAAGCCTTTCCCTTGCAAGTTCTTCTGCCATGTCCACATATTCACAGCCGCCGTAATAGCGCTTTCCGGGGTATCCTTCTGCATATTTGTTTGTAAGAGGAGTACCCATTGCTTCCATTACGGCCCTGCTCACAAAGTTTTCAGATGCTATGAGCTCTATTTTATTTCTCTGTCTATTGAGTTCTTTTAATATTACTTCTGCAATTTCTGGGTCTGTCTTTTTTATTATTTCAATATCCATTGTTTTACCCCCTCATTTTTGTGTTTCTACCTCTATTATACAACAATTTATTTTTTACACAAAGTTAATAAATTTTTAACACTATTTTAATTTAAAATTTGCAAAAAGAGGTTATAATTTATATTGAAAGAAGCTCCCTAAAACCCCCTATCCCTCACAAATATTTTTTACGAGGTCTTGCTTTTTTCAAAAAAACTATGTATAATGTATACTTGGTTGAACCAATGACTCCCCCTTTAACAATATAAAGCCCCGGTGATCGGGGCTCTTTTCGTTTTACAGAATCTTTTTTATGAGGTTTTCGAAGTTTTGGTGAGTTATTTTATCAATTTGTTCCTGCGTATATCCTCTTTTTATAAGTCCTTCTACGATTTTCGGGAATTTTGATATATCTTCTAACCCCTCTGGTGTTGAGCTTATGCCATCAAAGTCAGATCCAAATCCAACGTAGTCTTCTCCAACTAAGTTCACTATGTAATCTATGTGATTTAATACGTCTTCTATTGTTGCTCTTTTGTCATCTCTTAAAAATTGAGGAGCAAAATTTATACCAATTACTCCTCCTTTTTGTGAGATTGCTTTTATTTGTTCATCCGTTAAATTTCTCCTGTGAGAGCATAAAGCTTTGGCATTTGAATGGGAAGCTATTATTGGTTTTTCGCTTAATTCAATAACATCCCAGAAGCCTTTTTCATTAAGGTGAGATACATCTACTATCATACCAAGCCGGTTCATCTCTCTTACCACTTCTTTTCCAAAAGATGTAAGTCCGGCTTCTGGGACCCCATCAACGCCATCTCCTAAATCATTTCTTAGGCTCCAAGTAAGGGTTATGGCTCTTACTCCCAGTTTATAAAACATTCGTAGTAAAGCTATTTCTCCTTCTAAAGCTTCTCCGCCTTCTATAGAAAGTAAAGCACCTATTTTTTCATCCTTTTTTATTCTGTCAATGTCTTCTCCTTTTAAGACTAGTTCAATTTTATCACTTTTTTCTACTATTTCATGCATTTTATCAATTAGTTTTAAAGCCATCGTAGCCGCATTTTTTCTCATAAATTTAGGGTCGACAAACACAGCAAAAACCTGGAGATGTACTTTGCCTTCCTTCATTCGTGGAAAATCTACATGTCCTTCTTCTGTTCTTTCAAAGAAATCAGTTTTCTTATCTACAAGCCTATACAGCGTATCACAGTGAAAATCTACAAACATTTTTTTCACCTCTTTTGAATGTTCTTAATATGATTTTATCACATAAAGCCTGTTTTCAGAATTTAGTTTTATTAAGCAAAAATTAATTTTTCTGTAATAAATTTTTCATAAATCTATGATAAAATAAAAGACAAGAATGGAGGCATAGGTATGGTTACTAAAAGAACGATTTATTTTTCCATATTTACTGCGCTTCTCATAGGAATTTCTTATATAATGAATTGGGAAATGGCTATTGCAAATTTGACTGAAAAAGCACATGTGCCTACTTTTGATGACCCGGGACAGAGAGTGCTTGTAATAGTGCCTCATCCTGACGATGAAACATTAGGTATGGCTGGTATTATTCAAAGGGCTGTTGAGTTAAAAAGGCCTGTTAAGGTAGTGGTCGTGACCAGTGGTGAAAGTTATAAAAAAGCTGCGATGGTTTTTTGTGGGAAGAAAAATCCTACTCCCAGGGATTTTTACAGATTGGGACTTGCTCGTCAACAGGAGAGTATTGCTGCCATGAGAACTCTTGGGCTTCCTAAAAAAGATCTGATTTTTTTGGGATTTGCTGATGGGAGTACCAGATTTTTGTGGAGTCAGTATTGGGACAACGATAAGCCGAGAGTGAGCGGCGGTACTCATGTGGCCTATGTACCTTACGACACAGCTTATAAACCGAGGGCTCCTTATACAGGACAAATGCTGGTTGAGGAGCTTACAGAAATAATTAAAGACTTTAGACCTACAGATATATACTATCCTATAGCAGACGATATACATCCTGATCACTGGGCGGTCAGTAACTTTGTAAGATATACAATAACTGCTATGGGGCTTAATGTGAGAGAACACATGTTTTTGGTCCATCATCCACAGTGGCCTGTCCCCTGGATGGCGGAGAAAAACAAGCCAATGTTGCCACCAGTTGACATGAAAGACAGCAATACAGAATGGCAAGCTTTTGAACTCACGCCTAATGAAGTGAATATGAAAATAGTAGCTATAAAACAGTACAGAACGCAGACAGAGGTAATGGAACCATTTTTAATGGGATTTGTGAGAAAGACAGAGCTTTTTGCTACTAAACCGGTAATAAACATTCCAGTTGTTTCCTCTATACCTGATTTAAATGACAATCCAATGCCTCATATCTTAGTTAAAACCTACACAGGTGGAATGCTGAATGAAGAGATATACAAAAGTGCTGCTCTTACAAAATTAGCTGGTTTTTACTACAATGATAAATTGTACATTGGAATCGAATCCGCTAAGCCAATCTCCAAAAAAGTAATCTATCACCTGGAAATGAGGCTGTTTTATGATAAACCAGGAGATATAAAAAGGATTGATTTGGGTGTGGTAAATGGTAACATTTATGAATATAAAAGAGCTCACAATTCCATTGTAAATGTAGTTGTTTCTGAGCCTATAGTGGATAAAAACAGGATGTGGATCGTACTTCATATTCCTGATATTAAAGATTTGAAGTATATATTTATGGGGGCAGATTCTATATACAGGAACAAGCTTATAGATAAGATACCATGGAATATGTATAAAATTGGGGGATAAAATGCGTATTTTACTAAAATATTATAGAAGCTTTTAAAAGGTTACGGTTTCTCTACAAAGTTCTTCTTATTTAAGTGGCATTTTGTGTTAATGCTTGTAAGTTGCAAAGCGGCTAAAATAAGGCTTACTTTTCGGGTTCAGGCGGGGTACCGGCTAATTCGCCAAAGGGCTAAGAATCCGCTCACTTTGTTCGCCCCGCCTTTTCCCCTTAAGTTTGCCAAGTTTAGCTACTGCTTTGACAACAAGTCGCATTTACACACAAAATGCCACTTATTTATTTTGTCAACAGTCTGAGGCCTTTTTGAAGGCTCTATTTTTTTATAAATTTATCTAATGCCTTAAGGATGATTTTCATAAAGGGGAGGATAGCTATAACAGAAAAAAGGTTAAAAAGAGTGTGGGCATTGGCAACTTGTCTTGAAAGGTTGAAGGGTGAGAGAGCTTCTAAAAGCCTAGCAAAGAGTTGAGTAAAAGGCAGGAAAAGAAGCGTACCCCATATATTCAATAAAATATTAAAATAGGCTATCTTTTTACCTTCTTTATTAGAGGCAAAGCTCAGTATAAATGCTTCAGAACAGGTTCCAATATTGAGTCCGTATATTATGGGGAGGGCATGGTTTAAACTTATAAGCCTTGAGGAAACTAAAACCTGAAGCACTGCGATGGCTGGATTGCTGGATTGTAGAATTAAGGCTAAGACAATTCCGACAAATATTCCTCTAAATGTGTTAGAGAGGTTTGTGTTTAAAAACTGCATCCCTGTATCTTTAAAGGAGGATAAAGAAAGCTCCATTATTTTCAGACCGTAAAATACAAGGCCGAAACCCAATGTCGCGTTTCCTGTTATCTTTAATTTTGTGCTGCATTTTTGAAAGGAGAATACACTTCCTATGAGAACCATAAAGGGGGCTAATTTGAAAAGATTAAAAGCGTAAAGTTGCACTGCAATTGTTGAACCAATATTAGAGCCCATTATTATTCCTGAAGCGCTTTTTATGTCTAAAAGTCCTGCATTTGCCATTGTGACGGTGATTACTGTTACCATACTACTGCTTTGAAGAATTGTAGTAATAACTATTCCAACAAAGATTGACTTTATGAGGTTTCCGGCAAAGCGATTCATGAGGCTGGACATTTTTTCGTTGGATATAAGCGATAAACCCTTTGTGATTGTGAAGATTCCCCACAAAAAAATGCCAATTCCTATAGAGAAAAAGAGTAGAGATAAAAATAACATGAAACTTTCCACCTGCCTTGTTTAATTCAATTTTATGTGGATTTCGAGGTAAAATGAATAATTTTTTCCTAAGGAAAGACAATAAGGATTAGGCAAAATAAAAGGATTTGGGGTGGTTTAATGAAAGGCATAATAATGGCAGGTGGAGAAGGAAGCAGGCTAAGACCTCTGACCTTTGAAATTCCCAAACCTATGGTTCCTGTGGCAAATAGACCGGCTATATGGCATATCGTAGAACATCTTCACAGGTATGGAGTGAAAGAATTAGGGGTTACGCTGTTTTACCTCCCTCATAAGATAAAAAACTATTTATTACAGGAATATGGCAGCGATATAAGATTCTATGTAGAAGAGGCGCCTTTAGGGACTGCGGGAAGCGTGAGGAATGCAAAAGAATTTTTAGATGATACCTTTGTGGTAATGAGTGGAGACGTTATTACCGATGTCAATATAAGGGAAGTATATGAATTTCACAAGAAAAAGGAGTCAAAAGTCACTCTTGTCTTAAAAAGGGTGGAAGTACCTTTAGAATATGGAGTAGTAATAGTGGATAAAGGAGGGGCAATAGTCAGATTTTTGGAAAAACCCTCTTGGGGTGAAGTATTCAGTGATACAGTAAATACGGGTATTTACATAATTGAACCAGAAATTTTAGATTTAATACCTGAAGGGAAAGCCTTCGACTTTAGTAAAGATTTATTCCCACTCCTTTTAAAGAAAGGAATTCCCATATACGGTTATATCACTGAGGGATACTGGTGCGATATAGGAAATACAGAACAATATCTTTCAAGCCATATGGATATTTTAGAGGGAAAAGTGGATTTGGGGTACAAAAGGATGCTTATGGAAAAAGGATTTATATTAGGGAGAGATGTTGTGTATGAAGGGGCAAGGATTGTACCACCAGTTATACTGGGGGATAGAGTAGTGATTGAGGATGGAGCCGAAATAGGTCCTAATGTAGTAGTTGGGAGTGGCAGCGTTATTAAGAAAGGAAGTAGAGTAAAAAACTCCGTATTGTGGGAGGAAGTATATGTAGGCAGCCGCTCTCAAGTGGAAGGAGCTGTGTTGTGCAATAAGGTAAAGGTAGGAGACTCAGTTACTGTTTTAGAGAACAGTGTAGTGGGTGAAGGAAGCAGGATAAAAGATTTTGCTACTATAAGACCGGGGGTGAAGGTTTGGCCTTTTAAAGTTATAGAAGAAGAATCTGTCGTCTCAGAAGATATAGTATGGGGCAATACTAAAAAGGTTCTGACTTTTGGATATAGGGGCATAAGAGGAAGTTTTAATGAAGAGATAGGTCCGTATCAATCATTAGAAATTGGGGGTGCATTTGGAGACATTATAAAAGGTGATGTGATAGTGGGAAGCGATAAAGACCCTATTTCTTCTCTGGTTGTTGATTTAATTGCATATGGGCTTGTTTTTTCGGGATGTAGGGTATTAAAAAATACCGGTGTGTTGCTACCGGCTTTAAGATGGGGGATAAAAAATAAAAGCGCAAGAGGAGGAGTGTACGTTGAAAGAGAGAGGGGAAATATAAGGATTTTGTTTTTAAATGAAAAGGGAATGGATGTAGATAGAAATGTGGAAAAGAAAATAGAAAACAAGCTAAAGATTCATGATGTATCTTTTAGAGGAATTGAGGAATTAAAGGAGATTGAAGAAGTAGATTTAGATAAAGAGTATATGGAGTATCTTTTGAGTAGAAATAATGGGAATATAAATCTAAAAATAAAACCTTATGATGATTGGACTAGGGATATGTTGATAAATCTAACAGGAGGGAAAATTCTTTTTGAGGATGATTATATTTTCCAGGTAAAATTAGATAAAAATGGAGAAAAATTTATACTCTATGATGAGAAAGGGAGAGAGTTTGACGAGGATGAGATTAATTATTTAAGACTTTTAATTGCAAAGACAAGGGGATTTAAAAAAGTCGTATTTCCCTTTAATAGCTCCAGCTTCTTAGTAGAATTTGCAGAAGAACTGTCCGTTGAGACGAGAATGGGCAAGATTTCTCCTAAGGATTTTATGAAAGCGATAGACGAACTTGAGGAAGGGCAAGATGAATATTTTAGCCTCGCTTTTGATGGATTGAGCTTTATCTTATCCTTGGGGGAATATCTGGGATTACATGGGAAAAAGCTTTCAGAAATAAAAGAAGAATTTCCCTTAAGGTTTAAAATGGTGAAAAAGATAAAATGTGACTGGAAAGATAAGGGGAAAGTTATAAGAGAATTGTTTAGTGAAGGATCCGGGGAAAAAGTTAAATTTTTAGATGGATTGAGATTTGAAGGAGAAAAAGGGTGGGTACTAATAGTTCCGGATAGTGAAGGACCCTATTTAAGAGTATATGTTGAAGCTGGAACGTTTGAAGAAGCTGAGAAACTTTTTGAGGTGTATGAAAAAAAGGTGAAAAAGGTGTTGTTGAAAAATGATGGAAAGTGATGTAAACTGATAAATTACAGAGGATGGAGAGGTTGAAACGCTTTACATCCTCTGTTTTTGCTTTATAAAGGCATTAAACATGGAAAACACCCTTTGCTGTTTATGAGCTTGAATAATATAATATTTATGGTACAATAATTAGTAAATAAATTAACAAAATAACTGGAAGACATGGCAATATGTAAACATGTTGCCATGTAGTCCGCCTCCTTATAAGGTGGGAGGCTTTTATGTTTTAACTTAAATATTCTGATTTAAAAATGATAATAATAAGAGGTGAAGGAGAAAATGGATTTTATAATTCTGTCAGGTTTTGCCATTTTATACTACACAGTTAAAGGAATAGTGAAATGGTGTCGCAATTTGCTAGAATCTACGAGTTATGAAGCAGAGGTGTATTAAAGTGTTGCTTCTTTATGTGACCTTTTTCCTTTTGCTCATTTATTTATTTTATGCTTTAATACATCCTGAGGAATTTTAAGGGAGGCATATTCTATGTATGCTAATATAGAACTTTTTACCATGATTCTAATCATTGTGCTTTTGACAAAGCCGGTAGGGACCTATCTTTACAACATTTTTGAGTACAGACCTATGAAAGCTGATAAAGTTTTTCTGCCTTTAGAAAATTTTGTATATAAATTGGCAGGTATAGATCCCGAAGAGGAAATGGATTGGAAGAGATATGCTTCAACTTTTTTGCTTGTAAATATGGTGATGATGATAATCACCTATTTTATTTTGCGTTTTCAAAAGTTTTTGCCTTTAAATCCTACCGGAGTGGATAACATGGAATCTTCTCTGGCTTTTAATACAGTAATAAGTTTTATGACGAACACAAATCTTCAACACTATGCCGGAGAAGATGGAATTACTTTTTTGAGTCAGATGATTGTTATTGTATTTTTGATGTTTACCTCTGCAGCATCAGGTTTGGTAACTGCGGCTGCTATAATGAGGGGGTTGAGCAAAAGAACTACCAATTTAGGTAATTTCTATGCGGATTTTGTGAGAGTAACAATTAGACTTTTATTGCCTATCTCTATGCTGGTAACTTTGATATTGGTGTGGCAGGGAGTTCCGCAATCTTTTCTTGGCAAAGTTACCGTCGATACATTAGAGGGAGGTAAACAAACTTTTATAGTAGGACCTGTGGCTGTACTTGAGCCTATTAAACATCTAGGTACAAATGGAGGAGGATTTTTTGGAGCAAACTCTGCGCATCCTTTTGAAAATCCCACTTGGCTTACCAATATGATAGAAATGCTTTTAATGATGCTATTGCCAGCCTCTTTAATATATACTTTTGGGCTTATGATAAAGAATACAAAGCATGCGTGGGTACTTTACATATCGCTTTTTGTAGTATTCGCCCTTTTGGCATTTGGAGCTTACTATGCCGAGAGTCATCCTGGTATTGCTTATTCAAAGCTTAACATAGGAGGAACTCCTTACGGCAACTATGAGGGAAAAGAAGTGCGCTTTGGAGTGGCTCAATCGCCGCTTTTTGCTACCGTTACCACTGCTTTCACGACGGGTTCTGTTGACAGCATGCATGATTCTTATACACCTTTAGGAGGAGCAGTACCACTTATTCTCATGATGTTAAACACCATTTTTGGAGGAGATGGAGCAGGACTTCAGAATATAATAATGTATGCTATGCTTACAGTGTTTTTGACAGGGCTTATGGTGGGAAGGACGCCGGAATATCTTGGAAGGAAAATTGAAACCAGGGAGATCAAACTCATAGCTATAGCTATACTTATTCATCCGCTGCTAATACTTTTTGCTTCTGCGATAACTGTAGCTACAAAAGCAGGGGTTGTTTCTATCACGAATCCGTTATATCATGGGCTCACACAAGTTTTGTATGAATTTTCTTCTTCAGCGGCAAATAACGGTTCGGAATTTGCAGGGTTTATTGGCAATACAGTTTTTATGAACATAATGACAGGATTAGTTATGTTCTTTGGGCGATATATATCTATAGTTCTCATGTTAGCTGTTGCAGGTTCTATGGCAGAGAAAATTCCTGCACCGCCGTCTCCTGGAACTTTCAGGACGGACAATGCAATTTTTGGGACTATATTTATAGCTGTAGTGTTGATTGTTGGAGCACTTACTTTCTTTCCAGCATTAGTACTGGGACCTATTTCTGAATTTTTAAGCATGACTTAATGGAGGTAATAAAGTATGAAAAAAAAGAGGGAAGTAAAAACCTGGAGCAAGGAGATAGTGGTAGGAGCTATAAAGAATTCCTTTGTAAAGTTAAACCCTCTTTATATGTACAAAAACCCTGTTATGTTTGTTGTTGAGGTAGGAACCTTTATTACCCTTCTGGCCACTATATTTCCTACCTATTTTGGCAGTACTCCTAATGAAGTGGGATATAATGCTTTGGTGACTCTTATCCTTTTTATTACAGTTCTTTTTGCTAACTTTGCCGAATCTTTAGCAGAAGGAAGAGGCAAGGCTCAAGCTGAAACCCTAAAAAAGACGAAGAAAGAAACAATGGCAAAACTTGTGCAAAGTGATGGCAGTATCAAAATAGTTAAGTCTTCTGAACTTAAAAAAGGCGATATAGTCATTTGCGAGGCTGGAGATATAATTCCCGCAGATGGAGAAATAATTGAGGGGCTTGCTGCAATTGATGAATCAGCGATAACTGGGGAGTCTGCTCCCGTGATAAAAGAGGCCGGAGGAGATTTTAGTTCTGTAACGGGCGGTACTAAAGTTATAAGCGACCGCATAAAGATTCAGGTTACCGTGGATGAAGGGGAATCTTTCCTAGACAAGATGATTAAACTGGTGGAAGGAGCAAAAAGGCAGAAGTCTCCAAATGAAATTGCTCTTACTACGGTTTTAGTTAGCTTGACAATAATTTTTATAGTTGTGGTTATGACACTTTATCCTATGGCCAAACTTGTTCATGTCAGAATAAGCGCTGCCACTATGATAGCGTTGCTTGTATGTCTTATTCCAACTACGATCGGAGGGCTTTTATCGGCAATAGGTATTGCTGGAATGGACAGGGTGACACGCTTTAATGTGATCGCTATGTCCGGGAAGGCAGTGGAAGTAGCTGGAGACATAGATACAATACTTTTGGATAAAACAGGGACAATAACTTTTGGAAATAGATTAGCCGCTGATTTTATACCGGTGGGAGGTCATTCGAAGGAAGAAGTAACTTATTATGCACTTATTTCTTCTTTAAAGGACCTCACCCCGGAGGGGAGGTCAATAGTGGATTTAGCTAGAAAAATGGGGGCAAAGGCTCCTGATGATATTTTAGAAGGGGCAGAAGTTGTTGAATTTAGTGCGGAGACAAGAATGAGCGGCCTTAACTTAAAAGATGGCACTATTGTGAGAAAAGGGTCCTATGATAAAGTGAAGGAATACATAGAACAAAAAGGAGGAAGTATTCCAGAAGACTTAGATAAAGAAGTGGAGAAGATATCCCTATTAGGCGGTACTCCTCTTGTGGTGATAAAGGATAATGAGGTACTGGGAGTAATATATCTAAAGGATACAATAAAGCCTGGAATGAAAGAAAGGTTTAAACAGTTAAGGGCTATGGGTATTAAGACCATCATGATAACTGGGGACAATCCATTAACTGCCAAAACAATAGCGGAAGAAGCCGGTGTGGATGAGTTTATTGCGGAAAGTAAGCCTGAAGATAAGATAAACGTGATAAAGAGAGAGCAGGCGCAGGGAAGACTTGTTGCCATGACAGGGGACGGTACAAATGATGCGCCAGCACTAGCGCAGGCAGATGTTGGACTTGCGATGAATAGCGGTACAATGGCAGCTAAAGAAGCTGCTAATATGGTAGACTTAGATTCTGATCCTACAAAAATCATAGAAGTTGTGGGGATAGGGAAACAGCTTCTCATGACAAGAGGAGCTCTTACTACCTTTAGTATTGCAAATGATGTGGCTAAATATTTTGCTATTCTTCCTGCTATTATATCTGCGACTTTACCGGCTATAAAAGTACTGGATATTATGAAGCTTTCTTCGCCAACAAATGCTATACTGTCAGCCCTAATATACAATGCAATCATCATTCCTATATTAATTCCTATAGCCATGAGAGGAGTAAAGTATAGGCCAATGAGTGCGACTGCCCTTCTTATGAGGAATCTTTTAATCTATGGAGTAGGAGGAATAATTGCTCCGTTTGTTGGCATAAAGCTTATTGACATTATAATATCTTCTTTTGGAATGTGAGGGATTTCATATGGGAGAAGAAGTAAAAAAAGCTATAAAATTTACTCTAATTCTAATGATTATTTTGGGTTTAGTTTATCCCTTTGTAATGACAGGGCTCGCAAATTTATTATTTCCTTATCAGTCAAAAGGTAGTATAATTAAAATAGATGGTAAACCTGTTGGTTCGGAGCTTATAGGACAAAAATTTACTGACCCTCGCTGGTTTATGGGAAGACCTTCAGCAGTGGATTATGAGGCTACTTCCTCGGGGGGTACAAATTACGCCCTATCTAATCCTAAATTTCATGAAGAAGTAGAAAAAAATATAGAGGATTTTTTAAAGAAAAATCCAGGAGTCAAAAGAAGTGACATCCCTGCAGATATAATTACTTCTTCCGGTTCGGGTTTGGATCCACATATTTCTCCAGAAGCTGCATATCTTCAAGTTAAAAGAGTGGCTGAAGCTAATGGCTTGCCAGAAGAAATAGTTAAAAAGTTGGTAGATAAAAACATAGAAGGCAGATTCTTAGGCATTTTTGGTGAACCGAGAGTCAATGTGTTAAAGCTCAATCTAAGCTTATTAGAAGAAATTAAGAAATCCAAAAGGTGAGGGTAAATGGTAGTAAAGAGGTCCCCAGATTACTTTATGAGAGAAATCGAAAGGGCAAACAAAGGAAGGCTTAAGATTTATCTTGGAGCTGCTCCTGGAGTAGGAAAGACCTACCACATGTTGCAGGATGCGAATGAGATGAAAAAGAGAGGTATAGATGTGGTTATTGGTTTTGTAGAAACCTATGGAAGAAAAGATACGGAGGAGCAGATAGGGGACCTCGAGATTATTCCTTTAAAGGAAATAAATTACAAAGGTGTAATAATTAAGGAAATGGATTTGGAGGCTATCATTAAAAGGAAGCCACAAGTAGTTGTTGTCGATGAGTTGGCCCACACAAATGCACCTGGATCCAAAAATGAAAAAAGGTATCAGGATGTTTTAGAGCTTATAGACAACGGCATAAGTGTCATGACTGCCGTTAATATACAGCATTTTGAAAGTTTAAATGACTATGTAAACAGAATGACTAATGTCAAAGTAAGAGAGACTATTCCTGATAAAATACTTGAGCTGGCTGATGAGATTGAGGTAGTCGATGTATCTCCTGAGACGCTTATTGATAGGCTAAAAAACGGGAAAATTTACAGCCCGGATAAGGTTGAGACGGCTCTTAATAATTTCTTTAGAGTGGGAAATTTGGCTGCGTTGAGAGAACTTACATTAAGAGAGGTAGCCAATGAGGTAGACGATAGACTTTTAGAGTATAGGAATAAAAAGAAGGTTGTAGGTCTAAAAGGAGCCCAAGAGAAAATACTGGTGTGCGTGAATTTAAGATTTAATGCGGAATATTTGATAAGGCGTGGGTATAGGCTTGCGAAGATGCTCAAAGCAGACCTTTTTGTCCTACACGTATATAACGACGAAGAGTTAAGAGATCATAAGAATTTGAAAAAATTAGATGAGATTTCGATGCTATGCAATAAATTGGAAGCCAAGTTTTACATGGTGAAGTCAAATGATCCAGCAAAGGCGATAATAAAGTTTGCAGAAGAAAATGCTATAACCCAGATAGTAGTAGGGCAATCTGTAAGAAGAAGGATAGACGAGATAATAAGAGGATCTATTGTGAGAAGGATAATGAAGGGGACTAAGTTCATAGATGTTCTTGTTGTAGCTGATCCGAGGGGTTAATCCCCTTTCTTTTTATAAAATTTTTTAAGAAGGGTTGCCTTATGGGAGAGAAGAAGAGGTATATATCGGCCAACGAAATAAATCAATATATATACTGTCCTTACCAATGGTATTACATAAGAAAATATGGACTCGAATATATAAATAGCCTGAGAAATCCATCCGAAAAAGAGGATCAATTTGTAAACTTTAAAAAGGGTATAGAATACCATGAAAAATACTATAAAGATATAGTAAGGATGAGGTATAAAAAGTATGCTGTATTTTTGGGAGTCATATTTATGATTTTAGCAATTTTAATTGTGATGAGGTATGTGAGATGATTTTGAACATAATTTTCCTTCTTATTGTGGTGTACCTTTTAATCTATTCAATAATCGAAAAAAGGCCTTTTTACCGGAAAATGAGACGAAGTATAGGATTTAGAGGAGGGAAATTGATATACGTGGACAAACCCCAACAAGTTAGAGAAAAAGGGGTGATTTATGGGAAACTTTTAAAATCAGAGAAATATGGCTTAACTGGAAAACCCGATTATATCTATCAGATAGGAGATGAACTGATACCAATAGAGCTTAAAAGTGCTGAGGCAGAAGATTCTCCTTATTTTAAAGATGTAATGCAGCTTGTGGCGTATTTTATTATATTGGAAGAGGAATATCAGAGAAAAGTGAAAAGAGGTAGAATTGTTTATAAAAACACCATGTTTGAAGTATACAATAGAAAGTATCTAAAAAAAGAGCTTTTAAGGATTTTAGACCAAATGAGAGAGATGGAGAAGGGAAACTACATACCATCTGTCACTCCTTCCTTTACTCTTTGTCGTTTTTGCCCTTGTAGGGGAACAGTTTGCGAGATATATAAGGACAATTCCATATAAATACAGAATAACAGAGGGCATAAAAGAAAAAAATAAAGATGTAAATTAGAAAAAAGGAAAAGGGGTAGGGAAATGGTTAAAAAAATCATTTTTTTGATGATAGGAATTGCCCTCTGTTTTTCACTTGCTTCTTGTGGTATAATCAAAAAAAATAGTTCTCAAATTGAAAAAACCAAAGTTGAAGAAAATATGATGGAGAATCTACCCAGTGATGGACTCTCTAATGTAGTGAACCATGTTAGCGAAGCGGCAGATAATCTTGATAATACACCTTATGGTTGGGGACTAAGAGTACTTCCTAACCATCAGACACCAGAAATTACTCCTCGCGCTATGGAACTTATTAAGAAATACGATGCAATTTTTGTAGGAGATACTACTAAAAAAGTAGTTTATCTGACCTTTGATGAGGGATATGAAGCGGGTTATACTCCTAAAATACTAGATGTACTCAAAGAAAATCAAGTAAAAGCGGCTTTTTTTGTAACGGGGCCATATGTGAAAGGTCAACAAGACCTTGTTAAAAGGATGTTGGCAGAAGGACATATCGTTGGAAATCATACGGTAAATCACCCGAGTTTGCCCTCTTTGCCCGATGAAAAAGTGAAGGAAGAGATTATTGGGTTAGAGAAGATGTTTGAGGATTTGACAGGGCAGAAAATGAAATATTTTAGACCCCCCAGGGGTGAATACAGTGAAAGGACCCTTTACATCACCAAATCTTTGGGGTACAGGACGGTTTTCTGGAGCTTAGCTATGGCTGATTGGCAGCCGCTTCCCGGAGGACCAGAGGAAAGCTATAATACTGTTATGAAAAGGCTTCACCCGGGAGCTGTCATACTTTTACACGCTGTTTCAAAAGATAACGCTTTAGCTCTTGATAGAATAATCAAAAGCATTAAGGAAGAGGGGTATGAATTTAAGACTTTAGATGATATTCCATAGGAGAGGGGAATTGCTTTGGATGCTAGTTTAGAAAAGAAGAATTTATATCTCTTAGGTTTGGCAATTGCAATTAGCCTTGTCTCAATTGCTCTGATTTTAAAATTTACAGGTTTATCTAACATAGAAAAGGCTTTTGACCTTTCACTTATCTACATTATAGCTATTTTTGCGGTGATAATACTAAGCCTTATAGTAGATACATTTCGAGTTAGAGATTTGCTCAAGGAAGTAGGAGAAAATCTTTGTTTTAGTTATATTTTTAAATTCAACCTTGCTACTTTTTTTATAAGCTATGTTACCCCTTTTGGGTCAGGAGTACTGCCTTTGATGATCTATCTGCTTGACAAAAAGGGAATATCGGCTAATAAGGCTTTAATAGTGTTTACAGCAAAACTTTTATTTTCAGGAATATTTTTCATTACTATCCCTCCTTTTCTTATAATTTTTTTTGGAGAGTATTTAGAATTAGGGGATGTCTTAACAAGATTAGCTATTTTTGTAACATTATTTTTAATAGGGCTTTTAATTTTACTTTTTTATATTATCTTAAAACCGCATTTTCTTATTGGTGTTATTGAAAAATTGGAGAGAATTTCTCTTTTGAGAAGATATGTAGGAAAAGAACATTTTGAGAGGGCTAAAAAAGAGGTTCTTCTCTATAACAAGAATTTTCGACTGCTGTTTTCTTCTTTAAAGGGATATAGGGTATTTGCATGGCAGTTTTTATATGCTTTTTTGTATTGGATGCTCTTTTATAGCATTGCTCCTCTTTTGCTTATGGCTATGAAGGTCCCTTTTAGTTTTATTGCAATTGTAGGGCGTCAGATCATTTTTTACGATATACTTGCTTATAGTTTCATTCCTAGCGGATCTGGCACTGTGGAACTAGGCTTTGCCGCTATTTTTTCAAATGTATTGCCAGCTTCTTATATAGGAATTTTTATAGGTATCTGGAGATTTTTTACTTACTATGTATATTTGGGGCTATCTGCTGTAGGGTTTTTTATGATAGTAAAAGATGTGAAGAAAAGGATTGTTAATCAAATAACAACTTGATATTAATTATCATAACAAAGAGAACTCTTGGTATTTTTTATCAAGGGTTCTCTTTTTTTATAATGTTTTTTCTTGATTTCTTTTTGGCACGTTTTTTGCAATGTAAAATACACGAGCGGAGGTATATAGGATGAAGAAAAAAATTATAGATGCAATAGCAGATTTTCCAATAATTGCAGCTGTTCGGGAGATAAAGGATGTAAAAGAGGCCATTTCATCAAATGCGCAGGTTATATTTTTGCTCACAGGAGACATAATGAATATATGCGAGTTAGTGGATTCTATTAAAAAGAGTAACAAGGTTGTTTTTGTCCACTTTGACCTCATAGAAGGCCTGGGGAAAGATACAAAAGCTGTGGAATACATAGCCGAGAAGATAAAGCCTGATGGTATAATCTCTACCCGTAATAATATTTTGGACCATGCTAAAGATTTTGGGCTCTTTTCTATACAGAGGCTTTTCATTCTAGATTCTCAAGCTTTAAAGACAGGTCTTTTTTCTGCTAAGCAGATAAGACCTGATGCTGTTGAGATTCTTCCTGGGATAATGCCAAATATAATAAAAGAAGTGACACAAGAGGTTTTTATGCCTATTATTGCGGGAGGCCTTGTGAGGACAAAGGAGGAGGTTATAAATGCGATAAAAGCAGGGGCGATTGCTGTTTCAACTAGCGAAAAGAGCCTCTGGTTTATAGAGTGAAAGGGGGGATATATGAGAAACAAAAAATTTTTATTTAAAAGTTAAATTTTGGAATTATGGAGGGGATATTTTATGAGTGATTTCGCAAAATACTTAGCGGAGTTCTTTGGTACCATGATACTTATCTGGTTAGGTGATGGTGTTGTTGCAAACGTTGTTTTAAATAAGTCTAAAGGTCAAAACAGTGGCTGGATTGTAATAACTGCAGGATGGGGATTTGCAGTTATGGTAGCAGTCTATGTAGTTGGATGGATAAGTGGGGCCCATATAAATCCAGCTGTTACGTTGGCTTTGGCGGCTATAGGGTCTTTTCCGTGGAGTTTAGTGCCAGGTTACATTATATCGCAAGTTTTGGGAGCTTTTGTAGGAGCTATAATAGTTTATCTGATGTATATGGACCATTATGCTGAAACTGAAGATCCAACACTAAAACTGGCTACATTCTCAACTATTCCGGCAATAAGAGATCTTCCCAAAAACTTCATGACAGAGGCTTTTGGAACAGCAATGCTTTTGATAGGAATATTGGGCATCACAAATGCAAACAATCAATTAGGAAGTGGTATAGGTCCACTTCTCATTGGACTTCTCATTTGGGCAATAGGTTTAAGCTTAGGAGGTCCTACAGGATATGCTATTAATCCAGCCAGAGACTTTGGACCAAGGCTTGCTCATGCTATTTTGCCTATTCCTGGGAAGAGAGATTCGGATTGGGGATATGGTTTAGTAGTACCAATATTTGGCCCGATAGTTGGAGGAATAATTGGAGCATGGATTTACCAGCTTGTAATGAGTATTCATTAAAGTAAATTATATCGGCGAGATATTTCTCGCCGATATGGTGTTATAATAAAAAAGCAGAGTGAGGAGGAAGAAAGATGGCTAAGTATGTAATGGCTTTAGATCAGGGAACTACAAGTTCCCGCGCCATAATTTTTGATCACAGCGGTAAAATGGTGGCTTCTTTAAACAAGGAATTTAGACAGATTTATCCGAAACCTGGCTGGGTTGAACATGACCCTATGGAAATATGGGAGTCTCAGATAGAGGTTGCAAAGGGAGTGATAGAAAAAGCCGGAATCAAACCAGAGGACATTGTAGCAATAGGCATAACAAATCAAAGAGAGACGACTGTAGTATGGGACAAAAATACGGGAAAACCTATTTACAATGCTATAGTGTGGCAATGCAGAAGAACTGCCCCCATTTGCGATGACCTCAAGAATAAAGGGTTTGACACGAAGATAAGAGAAAAAACAGGGCTTGTAGTAGACGCGTATTTTTCTGGTACCAAAGTTAAGTGGATTTTAGATAATGTTGAAGGAGCACGTGAAAAGGCAGAAAAAGGGGAACTTCTCTTTGGAAACATAGATACCTGGCTTATATGGAATCTGACAAAGGGTAAGGTGCATGTCACCGATTATTCAAATGCATCGCGAACTATGCTTTTTAACATACACGACCTTAAATGGGACAAAGAAATATTAGAAGAACTGAATATCCCGGAGAATATGCTTCCAGAAGTGAAGCCTTCAAGTCATGTTTACGGTTACACTGACAAGTCCCTCTTTGGAGTTGAGATACCTATTGCAGGAGACGCTGGGGACCAGCAAGCTGCTTTGTTTGGACAAGTATGCTTTAAACCAGGAATGGCAAAGAACACCTATGGTACCGGCTGCTTTATGCTGATGAATACCGGAGAGAAAGCTGTTCCTTCCAAGACAGGACTTTTAACCACGATTGCGTGGGGCATTGATGGAAAAGTTGAATATGCTCTGGAAGGCAGTATTTTCATAACAGGTGCAGCAATTCAGTGGTTGAGAGATGAACTGAGGATCATTGATAGTGCTCCTCAAAGCGAAGAATACGCCCTTAAAGTCGAAGATACAAACGGGGTATATGTTGTTCCTGCCTTTGTAGGTCTTGGAGCTCCTTATTGGGATATGTATGCTAGAGGTGTGATAGTTGGACTTACCAGAGGAGCAAAAAGAGAGCATATAATAAGAGCTACGTTAGAATCTATTGCTTATCAAACAAGAGATGTCCTTGAAGCAATGCAAGAAGACTCTGGTATAAAACTTCAAGCTTTAAAGGTCGATGGAGGAGCCAGCGCAAATAACTTCTTAATGCAGTTCCAGGCAGATATCTTAGGTGTTCCGGTAGACAGACCTCAGGTGATAGAGACGACTGCTTTAGGAGCTGCTTATCTTGCAGGACTTGCAGTAGGTTTCTGGAATAGCAAAGAAGAAATAGAGAAAAACTGGAATATAGATAGGCGCTTTGAGCCTAAGATGGAGGAAGAAAAGAGAGAAAAGCTGTACAAAGGCTGGAAAAAAGCGGTTGAAAGAGCTATGAAGTGGGCTGAAGAATAAAAAAATTGATAAAAAGTAGCAGGAATTTGAGAATTTTTGTAGAATATATTATAATAAATCGGGACAAAATGAATAATAGGTATGGTGGAGATTGGGAGAACCATATATAGCCGAGGGGCCTCGGTTATATATGGTTTTTTATCTTCATAAGGAGGTTTTATAAATGATGTACGATGTTTTGATAATAGGAGCTGGTGTAGTAGGATGTTCTATTGCAAGGGAATTATCTAAATACAAATTAAAGGTGATTGTAGTAGAAAAGGGTGAAGATGCCGCTTCAGAAGGCGCATCAAAGGCTAACAGCGCAATACTTCACGCTGGATATGACCCTGTTCCAGGTACTTTAAAAGCAAAGCTCAATGTACGAGGGAATGAAATGTTTGAAGAATTGTGCAAAGACTTGGATGTTCCCATGAAAAGGACAGGTTCTTTAGTGGTGGCTTTTTCAGAAGAAGAAATTAAAGAGCTTTATAAGTTGTTTGATAGGGGTATAAAAAATGGAGTCAAAGAACTTTCTATAATTACAAAGGACATGGTGAAAGAAATAGAGCCTTATATAAACGATACTGTGATAGCTGCTCTTTATGCGAAAAAAGCAGGTATTATTTCGCCTTATCTGTTTACAATTGCCCTTGCGGAAAATGCTGCCCAAAACGGAGTGGAGTTTTCTTTTGACTCCGAAGTAATTGATATTAAGAAAAAAGAGGATGTGTTCATTGTAAAAACACCGCTTAAAGAATTCTATGCGAGGTATGTTATCAATGCTGCAGGAGTTTATTCTGATGTGATAAACAACATGGTAGGGGCAAAACCTTTTTCTGTACATCCTAGAAAGGGAGAATACCTTATACTGGATAAGGATCAAGGGTATCTTGCCAGGACAGTTATATTCCAGGTTCCTACAAAAATGGGCAAAGGGATTCTAGTATCTCCTACTATTGATGGTAACCTGTTAATAGGACCTACATCAGAGGACATACAGGATAAGGAATTTAAGGCTACCACCAGAGAAGGTCTTAATAAGGCTATTACTGTTGCCAAAAGAAGTGTGGATAAGTTCGATGTTAGAAAGACAATAACTCAGTTTACAGGTTTGAGAGCAACTCCCGACACCGAGGAAAAGGATTTTATAATAGGAGAATCGGATGTAAAAGGATTTATAAATGTGGCTGGCATTGAATCTCCTGGTTTTACAGCAGCACCTGCAATTGCTGAGATGGTAAGGGATATACTAAAAGATGCAGGTCTTGACCTTATAGAAAAAGAAGATTTTAACCCTAAAAGAAAGCCTATGATCCGATTTGCAGAACTCTCTGACGAGGAGAGAAACAAGCTTATAAAAGAAAATCCGGCTTATGGAAGAATTGTATGCAGGTGTGAAACAGTTACGGAAGGAGAAGTCATAGATGCGATAAGAAGACCAGTAGGAGCTCGGTCGGTAGACGGGGTAAAAAGGCGTGTAAGAGCTGGTATGGGCAGGTGTCAGGGGAGCTTCTGTGGTCCTAGAGTAGTAGAAATACTGGCAAGAGAACTAAATATCTCTCCTCTTGAGGTTACAAAACATGGCAGAAATTCCTATATTCTTGCCGGTGAGACCAAAAAATTTCTCTTAGAAAAGGCGTCACAGCTTTTGAAGAAAGAGGTGTATGGGAATGCTTAACTATGATATAGTCATAGTTGGAGGAGGACCTGCTGGTCTGGGAGCTGCTGTAGAAGCATATGAAAAAGGAGCAAGAAGTGTAGTTATATTAGAAAGGGATAAATATTTGGGAGGCATTTTACCCCAATGTATACACAACGGTTTTGGACTTCAAGAATTCAAAGAAGAATTGACCGGTCCTGAATATGCACAAAGGTTTATAGACAAAGTAGAGGAATATGGGATAGAAGTCATGCTGGAGACAATGGTTTTAGAAATTACTCCTGACAAGATAGTAAAAGCTGTTAATCCGCAAAAAGGCGTATTTCAGATAAAAGCGAAGGCAATAATTTTAGCAATGGGTTGCAGAGAAAGGCCCAGGGGTGCAATAATGATTCCAGGTACCAGACCTGCCGGCATAATGACGGCTGGAACAGCCCAAAGGTATGTAAATATGGAAGGTTACATGCCAGGAAAAGAAATAGTGATTTTAGGTTCGGGAGATGTAGGTCTTATCATGGCAAGGAGGCTTACTTTAGAAGGTGCAAAGGTCAAGGCAGTGGTAGAAATAATGCCTTATTCAAGCGGTCTCACAAGAAATATAGTACAATGCCTTGAGGATTTTGATATACCTCTTCTCCTTAGCCATACTGTTGTAGAGATACATGGGAAAGATAGGGTGGAAGGAGTAACCATTGCAAAGGTAGATGAAAATAGAGAACCTATAATGGAAACCGCCCAGTATATAAGCTGCGACACTTTAATACTTTCTGTAGGATTGATACCAGAAAATGAACTGTCAAAGCAGGCGGGGATAGAACTTGACCCAGTAACAGGAGGACCAGTTGTGAATGAGATGCTGGAGACCAGTGTGCCAGGAATTTTTGCTTGTGGAAATGTCCTTCAGGTTCATGACCTAGTCGATAATGTTACGGCAGAAGCCAGATTAGCAGCTAATTCTGCTATAAGATTCATAAAAGAAGGGGAATTCAAAAAAAGCAATGTCTTTGTTAAAGCAGGAAACGGTATTCGTTATGTTGTCCCTCAGAGAATAAATGTGGATAATGTGGAAAAAAGAATAAAATTCAGGATGAGGCCTACGACTGTTTATAGCAATGCTGTACTTGCAGTAAAGTCAGGTGATAAATATCTTTTAAAACAGAGGAAGTTAAGACTTACTCCCGGAGAGATGATAGAAGTCAATATAAACAAAGATATATTAAAAAACGCAGATGAAAAAGAGGGTATTGTCTTTTTAGTGGAGGAGGGATAAAATGGAAGTAAGAGAGCTTACCTGCATAGTTTGTCCTTTGGGTTGTAGGATAACAGTTGAAATGGAGGGGGGGGAGATAAAAAATATAAAAGGTTATTCTTGTCCTAAAGGACTTGAATATGCAAAGAATGAAGTTACGATGCCCAAAAGAATAGTGACAACCAGTGTTAGAGCAAAAGATGGGCACTTACCCCTTCTTTCTGTAAGGACAAAAGAACCGGTTCCGAAGGAAAAGATTCATGAAATAATGGTCGAACTAGCGAAAATAGAAGTAAAAGCTCCTGTTAAAATTGGTGATGTGATAGTCAAAAACATTCTGGGGACGGGGGTTGACGTTATTGCCACAAGGAATCTTTATAAAAAAGAAGTGAGTTGATGTGTGGTGATAGAATGGTGGAAAAGAGGGAAAGGTTAAGACTGCCTGTCAGTATACATTCTCAGATTGCTGCCCACATAGTTCAAGAGGTGAGCCATATAAGCAAAAAACACGGTGTCAGCATATTTTTTAGAAAGGTGAATGAAAATCGAATGGTCCCAGCTGGGAGCATGCTTTCTATGGTAACTTTTTTTGCTTCTCGCGGTGAGGAAATAGAGGTCATAATAGAAGGAGAAAGGGCTGATAGGGCCTTTTACGAGTTTATGGAGTTTTTTAATTCGGAATTAGGGAAAGAGAAAGAGGAAAAAGCTACCTATGAACTTTTAAAAAATACCTCTATTGCTTATGAAAAAATCTTTAACTCTATCGGTTCTGGACTTATAGTGAC
The DNA here is from genome assembly GCF_049701115.1 of Caldanaerobacter sp. Lineage (NCBI taxonomy): Bacteria > Bacillati > Bacillota > Clostridia > Thermoanaerobacterales > Thermoanaerobacteraceae > Caldanaerobacter > Caldanaerobacter sp. The sequence continues at coordinate 51,170 of NZ_JBNATX010000010.1, forward strand.
GGATGAAGATGGTAATATAACCATATTTAATAAATTAGCAGAAAATATTACTGGGATAAGTATGGATGAAGCTATAGGGAAAAAAGTTCAAGAGATTATACCGGACGTAAGAATTGAAAGTGTGCTAAAAATGGGAAAAGAGGAAATGAATAGAAAGGTTAAAGTTGGCAATAATGTTGTGTTCACTAATATTACTCCAATATACACGGGCAGCAGAATAGAAGGGGCAGTGATAGTTTTTTATGAATTTCCCCAGATAGAGTATTTAGAGAATGAATTAAAGAGAAATAGAAAGTTGGATAAAGCATTTGACATAATAATAGGCAATAGTGGCAAGTTGAAAGATGCGCTAACCATTGCATCAAAAGCTGCAGATACAGATTCTACTGTCTTGATACGGGGAGAAAGTGGTACAGGAAAGGAATTGGTAGCTCAGGCAATTCACTATGCTAGCAAAAGAAGAGATAAGCCTTTTATAAGAGTTAACTGTGCTGCTATACCTGTTGCATTACTGGAAAGTGAGCTTTTTGGCCATGAGAGGGGAGCTTTTACGGGAGCTGTAACCCAAAAAATAGGGAAATTCGAGCTGGCAGACGGGGGTACGGTGTTTTTAGATGAGATAGGAGAAATACCGCCAGAAATTCAAGTAAAACTTTTGAGAGTCATACAGGAGAAGGAGTTTGAGAGAGTCGGAGGAATAAGGACTATAAAAGTAGATGTGAGGATAATTGCCGCTACAAATAAGGACTTAGAAAAAGCTATAAAAGAAGGCACTTTTAGAGAAGATTTATATTACCGCTTGAATGTTATCCCGATAATGTTACCGCCCCTCAGAGAGCGGCGAGGAGATATTCCCCTCCTTGTTGAGCACTTTATAGAAAAGTTAAGCAAAAAATTAAACAAGCAAATAAAAGGCATAACAAAAAAAGCCATGCAGGCTCTTATCCACTATGATTGGCCTGGAAATGTAAGAGAATTGGAGAATATAATAGAAAGATGTATCACTTTAAGTGAAGGCGAATATATAGACTACGAAGATCTCCCCCAGTATATACGAAATGAGGAGACTATTACGTCAGAAAATAATGTAATTTATTTAGACGAACATAGTGAATTGCTTACAATGGAAGAATATGAATACAAGATAATAAAAGCAGCTCTAGAGAGGTACAAAAGTTTTAATAAGGCGGCGAAAGTTTTAGGACTTACCCATAAAACAGTTGCTTCTAAAGCGAGGAAATTTGGCCTAGTTGATAGATAATCCCAACGGCGTTTTTTGGTTGATACTTTTTCCCAATAAGGTCTTTGGGACTTTTTTGTTTTTGAGGAAAATGCAAAGGACATGCTGGCACAGTTTTTGCATATTAATTAAAATGAGGTAATTGTAAAGTAATTAATTGTAAGGAGGTTCTTTTTATGAAAAAACTGATTAATAATCCGGAAGCCGTTGTAAAAGAAATGATTGAGGGGCTTTTGGAGGCGCATCCTAACTATCTTAAAAAACTGGAAAACATAAATGTAATTGTAAGAAAAGATGCGCCAGTAGAAGGAAAAGTAGGGCTTGTGAGCGGTGGTGGAAGTGGTCATGAACCCGCCCACGCTGGTTATGTTGGTTATGGCATGTTAGATGCTGCTTGTCCTGGTGAAGTATTCACTTCTCCTACTCCAGACCAAATTTATGAAGCGATTAAAGCAGTAAATGGTGGCAAGGGAGTTCTTCTCATCATAAAGAATTATACGGGAGACGTAATGAATTTTGAAATGGCTAGGGACATGGCGCAAATGGAGGGCATAGAAGTAGATGAGGTTATAGTAAATGACGATGTAGCCGTAGAAAACAGTACCTGGACACAGGGCAGAAGAGGCATAGCAGGAACTGTTTTTGTCCATAAGATTGCCGGAGCAAAGGCACAGGAGGGTGCTAGTCTTCAGGAAGTAAAAAGAGTGGCTGAAAAAGTTATAGCAAATGTGCGTTCAATGGGAATGGCATTGACACCTTGTACTGTTCCTGCAGCAGGTAAGCCAAGCTTTACTCTTCAAGAAGATGAAATAGAGATCGGAATAGGGATTCATGGAGAGCCCGGTACTCACAGGGAAAAAATAAAACCTGTCGATGAAGTAGTTGAGCATTTAATGGACAAAATAATAAATGACCTTCCCTATAAACCAGGTGACGAAGTAGCTGTGATGATAAACGGAATGGGTGGAACTCCGCTGATGGAGCTTTATATAGCTAACAGGAAGGTTTCAGAGATTCTCAAAGAAAAGAACATAAAAGTTTATAAGACCTATGTTGGGGAATTCATGACTTCTCTTGAGATGAGCGGTTTTTCTATAACCTTATTGAAACTGGACGATGAGTTGAAAGCTTTGTTGGACGCAAAAGCTGATACTCCAGCGTTTAAACAATTATAATTTCAGGGGGTAGTGAATATAAATGGTTGTCACAAAGGAAGATGTGCTTAAAGTCATAAATAGGATAGTGGAAGTAATAAGAGAGAACAGGGAGTATCTCACAGAACTGGATTCCGCTATAGGAGATGCTGACCATGGAATAAACATGGATAGAGGCTTTGAAGCAGTGAAACAAAAACTAGATACAATTCCAGAAAATTCTGATATAGGGACGATATTGAAAACTGTGGGGATGACCCTTGTTTCTACTGTAGGAGGGGCTTCAGGACCCCTTTATGGAACTGCCTTTATGAGAGCAGGACAGGTAGTACAGGGCAAAACTGAGCTTACAGAAGAGGATATAGTAAAAATTTTTGATGCGGCTCTTCAGGGAATAAAGGATAGAGGTAAAGCTCAAGCGGGAGATAAAACAATGATAGATGCTATTGAACCTGCTTACAAGGCTCTTAAAGAAAGCTTAGAAAATAACATAGCCCTTCCCGAAGCTTTAAAGAGAGCGGCTAATGCGGCTAAAGAGGGAATGGAATACACAAAGAATATATCTGCCAGGAAGGGCAGAGCTAGCTACTTAGGTGAGAGAAGCATAGGACATATAGATCCTGGGGCTACCTCCTCTTACCTTATGATAAATGCTTTTTCAGAAGTGATTAATTTACTGTAATAATGGAGGAATAAGATGGTTGGAATAGTTTTAGTGTCCCACTCAAGAAAAATTGTAGAGGGGATTTTCGAGCTTGTAAATCAAATGACCAGAGGAGAAGTTCCCATAGGACTGGCGGGAGGAACGCCAGATGGGAGGTTAGGTACTGACGCTACGGAAATAGCAGAAGAAATAAAGAAGGTAGACAAAGGAGAAGGAGTAGTAGTATTAGTTGACATTGGAAGTGCAATCATGAGTGCTCAAACGGCCCTGGAGCTTTTAGGAGAAGAATATGAAAGTAAAGTAAAAATTGCAGACGCTCCCCTGGTAGAAGGGGCAGTAGCGGCTGCAGTAGAAGCTTCTATAGGAAGTAATTTTGAAAAAGTTCTGGGTGTAGCCGAAGAGGCGAAAAAAATGAACAAACTGTAAGAGGCCTGACTTTTGTCAGGCTTCAGTTTGTTGACAAAGTGCTTCTTATTTAAGTGGCATTTTGTGTTAATGCT
>NZ_JBNATX010000011.1:0-53303 GCF_049701115.1 Caldanaerobacter sp.
TTAGTTTAGTCGCTTTGCAACTCCGGAGCATTAACACAAAATGCCACTTAAATAAAAAGGGCTTTGTCAACAAACTGAAAGGAGCTTGTCTCCTTTTTATTTTTTTGTTGAACTTTGCGAGAATTATAGTTAAAATAGTATAGGGTAGAATAGTATATTTTTTATAGAAGGTGGGTAAAGTGGAAGAGCTAGTAAGTGTTATTCTGGCAGCTGGACTGGGCAAACGAATGAAGTCAAAGTATCCAAAGGTTATCCACAAAGTGTGCGGTAAGCCCATGATAAAATGGGTAGTGGAAGCGGCGAAAGAAGCAGGCTCTAAGAAAGTAATCGTTGTAGTAGGGCACGGGCGGGAAATGGTAGAGGAAGTGCTGGGGAATGAGGTTATATATGCATATCAGGAAGTTCAGCTTGGGACAGGTCATGCTGTTATGATGGCAGAAGAGTTTCTGCCAGAGAAGGGAGAAGTTTTAATACTAACAGGGGATACTCCTCTTATCACTTCTGACACCTTGAGAAGGCTCATAGGGTATCACTTTGAAAGAAGGAATGATGCTACTATTTTATCTTCTGTTTTTGACGACCCTACAGGCTATGGAAGGATAATAAGGAATGAAAGTGGAGATGTCGTGAAGATTGTGGAAGAAAAGGACGCAAGCGAAGAAGAAAAAAGGGTAAAAGAGATAAATTCAGGAATGTATGTTGTGAATATTTCCAAATTAAAAGATGCGTTAAAAAAGATAACTAATGATAATGCTCAAGGAGAATACTATTTGACAGACGCTGTAGAGATTATAAGGAATATGGGAGGGAAAATCGGCGCTATAGCCGGGGAGTCAGAAGAGATAATAGGAGTAAATTCTCGAATTCAGCTCTCTGTTGCAGAAAAGGAAATGAGAAGGAGAATAAATGAAAAGCACATGGAAAATGGGGTAACGATAATAGATCCAGACAGCACTTATATAGAGGCAGAAGTTGAAATTGGACGAGATACAGTTATCTTGCCGGGAACTATTCTGCAGGGTAAGACCAGGATAGGGGAAGACTGTGAAATAGGGCCTAATTCGAGGATTGTGGACTCTATCATTGGAAATGGATGTAGTGTAATGTATTCTGTGGTGCTTTCATCAAGTGTGGGCAACAATGTTAAAATAGGGCCTTTTGCCCACATAAGGCCAGAATCTGTGATAAAGAATAATGTAAAGATTGGCGATTTTGTTGAGATAAAGAAATCTGTCATCGATGAAGGGAGCAAAGTTCCACACCTTACTTATGTAGGAGATGCAGAGCTTGGAAAGAATGTTAATATGGGTTGCGGTTCAATTACTGTAAATTATGACGGAAAGCACAAGCACAAGACCATTATAGGAGACAATGTGTTTGTGGGCTGCAATGTCAATCTTGTGGCGCCTGTGAAGATTGGCAATAATGCGTATATTGCTGCGGGCTCTACCATAACAGAAGATGTGCCTGAAGGAGCTCTCGCCATTGCGAGGAGCAGACAGACCAATAAAGAGGGCTGGGTAGAGGAAAGAATAAAAAAGGGGAGGCTGTAATGTAAAAATGGCGAGGTATACTAATTCACTTAAGATTTTTACGGGGAATTCAAATCCCAAATTGGCCAGTGAAATAGCCGAACATCTGGGACTTAAACTGGCGGATTCAGAAGTCGGTACATTTAGCGATGGAGAAATAAGTGTGAGGATAGGGGAGAGTGTAAGGGGAGCAAGCGTTTTTGTAATTCAGTCGACTTGTGCTCCTGTGAACAACAATTTGATGGAACTTCTCATAATGATTGACGCTTTCAAAAGGGCTTCAGCTGCTGAGATTAATGCGGTCATACCCTATTACGGGTATGCAAGGCAGGACAGGAAGGCAAAAGCTAGAGACCCTATAACTGCTAAACTGGTAGCCGACCTCATCACAGCGGCAGGAGCTCATAGAGTGGTCACGATGGACTTGCACGCTCCTCAGATTCAGGGATATTTTAACATTCCTGTAGATCATCTGTTAGGAGGACCTATTCTTGCCAAGTACTTCTTGGATAAGGAATTAGGGGATGATGTAGTGGTTGTGTCTCCTGACCATGGAAGTGTAACAAGGGCGAGGTATTTTGCAGAAAAATTAAACGCCCCTCTGGCCATCATCGATAAAAGAAGGCCAAAAGCGAATGTGGCCGAGGTTATGAATATAATTGGCGATGTCAAGGGTAAAAAAGCAATACTTGTAGACGACCTAATTGATACTGCAGGGACACTTGTACAGGCGGCAGAAGCCCTTTTAGACCACGGAGCGGTGGAGATTTACGCCTGTGCAACACATGGTGTGCTTTCGGGTCCCGCTATTGAAAGGCTTAAAGAATCTCCTATCAAGGAGGTTGTCATAACCGATACCATTCCTCTTCCTGAAGAGAAGAAGATTGACAAGATAAAGGTAAGGTCAGTTGCACCTCTTTTTGCAGAAGCGATTTTGAGAATACACGAGGGCATGTCAGTGAGTAAACTTTTCACATAAGGCGATTTATGGGCTTCATATTAATTCAAGTGGCATTTTGTGTTTATACTTTTAAGTTGTCAAATTTAATCACTGCTTTGGCAACAAGGGACGTTTTTACACAAAATGCCACTTTTTGTACTTTGTAAATAGAGTAAGGCACTTTATGTCTTTTTTTTATTTATGGTATAATTTTAAAAAAGGCATTTTTAAGAGGAATAGAGGGTGGTTTTGTGGGAGAGAGCCAGAAGATTTATGTGGTGGACGATGACAAGAATATATGCGAAATTGTCTCTTTATACCTCGAAAAAGAGGGTTTTGAAGTAGAGCAGATTTACGACGGACAGACAGCTCTTAGAAAGATACAGGAAAATCCTCCAAAGCTTGTAATACTCGATATAATGCTTCCGGGAATTGATGGAATTGCACTTTGCAAAGAAGTAAGAAAATTTTCTAAAGTGCCCATAATTATGCTTACTGCAAAAGGAGACACACTGGACAAGGTTTTGGGGCTGGAGATTGGAGCCGATGACTACATTGTCAAACCTTTTGATGGGAAAGAGCTTGTAGCGAGGGTTAAGGCGGTTTTGAGAAGGTATGAGGGAGAAGGCGACGATAAGGCTGTGTCTTACCCAGACCTTTATGTGAGTTTGAGCGAGTACAAAGTGGTATACAAAGGTAAAAATATTGACCTTACGCCGAAAGAATTGGAACTTCTTTATTTTCTCTGCACCCATCCCAACAGAGTATTTACAAGGGATCAGCTTTTAGAGAATGTCTGGGGTTATGACTACATGGGAGACAGCAGGACGGTAGACGTTCACATAAAAAGACTGAGAGAGAAAATGGGAGAAGGGCCAAATTGGAAGCTTACAACCGTTTGGGGAGTAGGCTATAAGTTTGAGGTGAACTGAGTTTGAAGAAAAACAGGCTTTTTAAAAAGCTTTTTATAAGCAACATAATAATTGTTGCCATAACTTTGGCTGTCGTCTCTATAATGTTTTACATTATGTTTCAGAATTACTATTTTGCTGAAAAAGAAAAAATAATGCTGGAAGAAGCACAGGAGATAAACGCTATTTTGAACGAGTTTGCGGTAGGGGATATAAATTTAGATAAGTGGAATCAGGAGCTTAATGTTGTGACGAGACTTATTAATGCAACAGTGTGGATTGTGGACAAGGAGGGCCTTGTTTACAGCCAGTCTCAGCAGGGAAAGCCGTGGATGAAGATTACTCTCAGTAAGGCTGATATACAAAATATTTTAAAAGGAGAATCCATTGTAAAGAAGGGCTATTTTGGAGGGGCTTTTACAAGCCCTGTGCTTACAGTTGGAGTTCCTCTTGTGATAAAGGGGCATATTGAAGGAGCCATATTCATGCACGCATCACTGGAAGAGATGAACAGGACGGTTTTAAACATTTTCCTTTTGATGCTTTTATCAGGCGGAGTGGCTTTTGTAGTGAGCTTTATATTGATATCCTACACTTCAAACAGAATATCTGAGCCTCTTAAGAAAATGAGCCTTGCTGCAAGAGAGATAGCAAAAGGGAATTTTTCTGCAAGAGTTGACCATTTTGAAGAGGATGAGATAGGAGATTTAGCACGGTCTTTTAATGTGATGGCAAGGGAACTTGCACAGCTGGAAGATATGAGGAAAGAATTTGTCGCAAATGTCTCCCATGAGCTCAGGTCTCCAATAACCTCAATACAAGGCTATATAGACGGCATATTGGATGGGACTATTCCTAAAGAAAAAACTTATGATTACCTCAAAGTGGTGCAGGAAGAGACGAGAAGGATGTCCCGGTTGATAAATGACCTTCTGGAAATGACAAAGCTTGAGTCGGGAGAGTTTCCTCTTAATAGAACTGAGTTTGACATAAATGAGCTCATAAGAATTTGCATTATAAAGTTTGAAAAAAGAATAGTAGAAAAAGACCTTACAGTAAAGGTGGATTTTGAAGAGGATAGGAGGTTTGTTTTTGCAGATAGAGACAAGATAGAGCAAGTTCTCACAAATCTAATAGACAATGCTATAAAGTTTTCTAAGCCGGGAGGCGTTATTCACCTTTTTACTGAAGTTAAAGGAGATAAGGTCTTTATCACTGTTCATGACAATGGAATAGGTATATCTCCTGAAGATTTAGAGCATATATGGGAAAGATTTTACAAAGCGGATAAGTCAAGAGGAAAGGACGGCGCTGGTCTTGGCCTTTACATTGTGAAGAAGATAATAGAGGCTCACAAAGAAGAGATATGGGCTGAAAGCGAGCCTAGAAAAGGAACGTCTTTTACTTTTACTCTGCCAGTGAAAAAAGTTTAAGAAATCACAATAAAATATTTACATTTTATTAACAATTTATTAACAATTTGAGTTTATAATAACACTTGAGAGAGACAAATGCCTCTCCTTGACCTCCCTTATCATAGCGGTCCAAGAGAAATTCTTGGGCCGCATGTTTATTTAAAAAGAAAAGCAGTTAAAAATTTTAATAAAAACTACCCAAAATCTTTACATGATGTTCATAATTTGTTAATAAAGAGGAAGTATAATTAAAATCAAGAAAAGGAAAGGGAGTGAGTGAGGATGAGCATGGACTATGAAAAAGATTTTGAAAATAATATTGAAAAGAAAGATCCTGAGAGCATAGTTCCACCTCAAGAAAATTTAGGAGATATGCCGCAGGAACCTTCTGAAGAGGTGGTAACTGAATCTAAAGAAGAGAAAACTTTAACTTCTACTCCAAAAGTGGAGTTCAGAAACAATAAAAAGAGTGTAGGGCGTATGGTTAAAAGATTTAGGAGAAAACTTATTGCTTCTTTTGTGGCGGTTGCTTTGATCGCTGCTATAATTGGTGGTGGTGTAACAGGGGCTTTTATGAAATATTATGGCGTAGTCCCGCAACAGCAAGTTGTTACGAGGTATCTACCTCTAGCTGAAAATTCTGGCTCTTCTCAGGACAGTATACTTAATCTGATACCCAACATATACAAAATTGTAAGCCCTGCAGTCGTTGAGATTGACACGAGTACCGCTTATACTAACGGATACAAGACGGAATATGTGCCAAAAGGGAGTGGCTCGGGATTTATCATAAGCCCGGATGGCTACATTGTCACCAACAATCACGTAATTCAAGGGGCTTCAAAGATTACAGTAAAACTTTTGGATGGAAGAAGTGCCGATGCAAAACTGATAGGGGCTGACCCGAGGACAGACCTTGCGGTTTTGAAAATCAATCTTCCTAATTTGCCTGTTGTAAAGCTTGGAGATTCTTCCAAACTCCAGCCCGGAGAATTAGTAGTCGCAATAGGTAATCCTCTTGGCGAGTCTTTTGCAGGGTCAGTTACTGCAGGTATAGTAAGCGGTCTTAACAGGAATTTACAGAGCGACTACGGCCCTGTAAATCTTATACAAACAGATGCAGCTATAAACCCTGGTAACAGCGGTGGTCCTCTTGTAAACAGCAAGGCAGAAGTAATAGGCATAACAAGCGTGAAACTTACTGCCATAGGTCCGAGCATACAAGACCCCTTTGGGATTTTCCAAGGACAGAGCACACCGGTTGAAGGCATGGGATTTGCTATTCCTATAAATGAAGCCAAGCCTATAATTGAACAACTTATAAAACATGGATATGTGGAAAGACCAATGATGGGAATAGGTGCACAAACAATAACTCCGCAGGATGCAGCTCAGTACAACCTGCCAGTAGGAGTATATGTGGTACAGGTTCAACCTGGAAGCGGTGCTGAAAAAGCCGGAATCCAGCCAGGAGATGTTATAATAAAGGCAGATGGCAAACAGATTAACTCCTTTGAGGACCTTCAGACCATCATAAATAGCCACAAAGTTGGAGATACAATAAATGTGACCATATGGAGAAATGGAAGGACATTTACTGTTCCTGTCAAGTTACAAAGCAGTGCAAATTTCCAACAATAAGTTAAAATAGATATAGGCCTCCCACGCACCTGCCTGCCAACTTTATAGTTGGCAGGTTGTTTTTTATTGACTACATATTGTATAATTAATCTTATAAGGAAGGGTGAGAAGATGTATTTGATAGCCGGCCTTGGAAATCCGGGAAGGGAATATGAAGGTACAAGGCATAACGTAGGTTTTATGGTTATAGATGTACTTTCAAAAAAGCTTGGGATAGAAGTTTCAAGGCTTAAATTCAAGTCCTTAATGGGAGAAGGGTATTTTAACGGAGAAAAAATAGTGCTTTTGAAACCTCAGACTTTTATGAATTTAAGTGGCGAAGCGCTGTACGATGCTGTCAATTTTTATAAACTTCCACTTGAAAATGTAATTGTAATATACGATGATAAAGACCTCGATGTGGGGAAAATAAGAATAAGAAGGAAAGGAAGTTCAGGCGGTCACAATGGCATGAATTCGATAATATACTTATTAAAGAGTGAAGACTTTCCCAGAGTTAGAATAGGTATTGGCAGACCTGAAAATGGAGAGCTTGTAAGGCATGTTTTAGGAAGGTTCAATGAGGAGGAGAAAAAAGTAATAGAGGAAGCGGTAGAGAAGGCTGCAGAGGCGGTTATTGATATAATAGAAAATGGGATTGAGCATGCGATGAGCAGATTTAACGGCTAAAGGAGCTTGAAGATGTGGTTTTTATCAGGAATGGCAAGTATTGTTGTAGCATATCTTTTAAATAGCGCTGTGGTAAAAAAATACGGCGAGAAGGCTATAATCTACATTGTCCCTTTTATTGAAGAAACTTCGAAGACTGTCTTTGGATATTTAACATCTTCTATACTCGTCTCTCATTTTATGTTTGGAATTGCTGAAGCAGTAAATGATTACACAAAGGTCTCACATAAAATAAACGGAAGGGCTGCGGCGTTGAGCATATTGAGTCATTCAATTTTTGGCCTTGTTTCTTATGTTTTATACATAAAGATTAACCTTTTTACTGCAATTTTTTCTGCTTCTCTTCTTCATGTGGTTTGGAATAGGTTTATGCTGAGGTGAGGATGTATGTTTACAGTGCAGATTGAGGAACTAAAAGAGGTAAAAGCGATAGAGGAAGAGTTAAAGCAAGGGAGAGGTCCTGTTTTGATATATGGGCTTGTTGATTCTCAGAAGGCCCATATAGCGCATTATCTCATGAAAAAATTTAATAAGACTGTTTTAGTCGTAACTCCTGATGATGTGGAGGCACGGAGGATATATGAGGACTTATACTCCTTTAATGAGGGGAAAGCTTATCTTTTCCCTAAAAGAGATGTGGTGTTTTATAAGGTGGCGGCTGCAAGCCATGAAATCGTATTTGAGAGGCTTAAAGTGATAAAAGGACTTTGTGAGGAGACTCCTCTTGCTGTCGTCGCTTCTATAGATGCTCTGCTTGATAAGCTGATTCCTTTTAATCTTTTCAAAAAATACCAATTTAGAATTAAAGTAGGAGACAAGATTGAGTTAGAGGATTTCTCGAGAAAATTACAGGTGATGGGGTATGAAAGGGTACAGACAGTGGAGGGCAAGGGCCAATTTAGTGTAAGGGGCGGTATAATAGACATATTCCCTTCTACGGAAGAATACCCTTTTAGAATAGAACTTTTTGACGATGAAGTAGACTCTTTAAGGGTTTTTGATGTTATGAGTCAAAGGTCATTGAATGTGGTAGAAGAGGTTTTTATTTTTCCGGCTACTGAATTCATAGTAGAAGAAGAGCACATAAAAAGAGGAATATCGACTTTATCAAGGGATTTAAACGATTATCTTTCAAAAATCAGGAAAACAAAAAGCGGCATGGCGGAAAAGTTAAAGGAAAAGTTTGATGAGATAATGGAAGAGATAAGCGAAGGGAGAAAGAGAGAAAGTATTAAAGTACTCATAAATTATTTCTATGAAAACCCTGCCTCTCTCAGAGATTATGTAGGAAATGAGGCTATTGTGATTTTAGATGAGACGAGCAGAATCAAGCAGAGAATTAGCAATTTGGAACTTGAATTTAATGAAAATTTTAAAAATTTATTGGAAAGAGGAGAAGTTATTCCCGAGCAAAAAGATATCTTTTTTGACTATAATAAAATAGTGACAGACCTAAAAAGTAATTTTTTAGTAATTATGAACACGCTGGCTAAGCCGGAGGCAGAGTTCCATCCCCAAAGAATTGTTAATTTTGTATCAAGGTCTATGCATTCATTCCACGGGAAAATGGACCTTCTGGTAGAGGATTTAAAGTACTACAAATCGGCTGGGTATAAAGTGCTTCTTTTAAGCGGTAATAAGGAAAGAGCAAAGATTTTGAAGGATGCTCTGCAGGATTACGGCATCGACTCTGCTGTAGTGGAGGATAAAGAGCATGACATACAAAAAGGGCAGGTGGTGATATACCCTGCTTCGGTAACAAAAGGATTTGAATATGTGGATGCTAGATTTGCTGTTATAAGCGATAGTGAGATATTCGGACAAACAAAAAAGACAAGAAAGACCGTTAAGATGAAAAATGCGGAGAGGATAAAGAGCTATAGCGAACTGGAAGTAGGGTCTTATGTTGTTCATGTGAATTATGGCATTGGCAAATATGAGGGGATAGAAAAGATAAAGGTGGACGGTGTCATAAGAGATTATCTAAAAATAGTTTATGCCGGGGGCGATGTCCTTTTTGTGCCCGTTGAGCAGCTAGACCTTGTGCAGAAGTATGTAGGTCCTACTGACAACCCACCAAAACTCAATAAACTAGGTGGAAACGAGTGGCTAAGGGCGAAGAGAAAAGCGAAGAAGGCTGTAGAGGACCTGGCAAAGGATTTAATAGAACTTTATGCTAAACGGCAGATGGCAAAAGGGCATGCTTTTTCTCCAGATACTCCCTGGCAAAAAGAGTTTGAAGATCAATTCCCCTACGAAGAGACAGAAGACCAGCTAAGATGCATAAAAGAGATCAAGGAGGATATGGAAAAGGATAAGCCAATGGACAGACTTCTCTGTGGGGACGTGGGTTATGGTAAAACCGAGGTCGCTTTAAGGGCTGCTTTTAAGGCGGTAGCTGATGGGAAGCAGGTGGTTTTTCTGTGTCCGACCACTATTTTAGCTTATCAGCATTATACTAATTTTTTAGAAAGATTCAAACATTTTCCGGTAAAGATAGAGATGTTAAGCCGTTTCAGGACTCCAAAGGAACAAGCTCAAATAATTAAAGGGCTAGCAGATGGGACGATCGACATAGTAGTTGGTACCCACAGGCTTTTACAAAATGATGTAAAGTTTAAAGATTTAGGGCTCTTGATAATAGACGAAGAGCAGAGATTTGGAGTGGCTCATAAAGAGAAAATTAAGAAGTTAAAAGAAAATATAGATGTTTTAACGCTCTCTGCTACTCCTATACCTAGGACACTGCACATGTCCCTGATTGGCATAAGGGATATGAGCATACTGGAAAATCCACCTGAGGACAGGTTTCCTGTGGAAACCTATGTGGTGGAATTTAATGAAGAGCTCATAAAGGATGCTATTTTGAGGGAGGTGGGAAGAGGGGGACAAGTGTATTTTGTATACAATAGAGTCCAAGGGATAGAGAGGATGGCTAATTTTATAAAGGAATTAGTGCCGAATTGCAGAGTTGCAGTTGCCCATGGTCAGATGGAGGAAAGCAAGTTAGAACAGGTCATGGTGGATTTTTTAAAAGGAGAATACGATGTGCTTGTGACTACTACTATAATTGAGACAGGACTTGACATACCGAATGTAAATACCATAATAGTGTACGATGCAGATAAACTGGGGCTGGCACAGCTTTATCAATTGAGGGGAAGAGTAGGCAGGTCAAATAGATTGGCTTACGCTTATTTCACTTACAGAAAGGATAAGGTATTAAGTGAAGTGGCAGAGAAAAGGCTTGAAGCCATAAAAGAGTTTACTGAATTTGGTTCAGGTTTTAAAATTGCCATGAGGGATCTGGAGATAAGAGGAGCGGGAAATTTGCTGGGGGCGGAACAGCACGGGCACATTGATGCTGTAGGATATGACCTTTATTTAAAACTTTTAGAAGAGGCAATAAGGAATCTCAAAGGGGAGCAACCAAAAGAAGAAATAATTACCACCATAGACTTAAAGGTTAGTGCTTACATTGATTCTTCCTATATCGAAGATGAAAACTTAAGACTTGAGATGTACAAAAAGATAGCTTCTATAGAGTCGAGAGAAGATATGATGGAGGTAGCAGAAGAGTTAATAGACAGGTTTGGGGACTATCCTAAGCCTGTAGAGGCGCTTTTAGATATAGCGTATATAAAGGCGGTTGCATCGACGCTTTCCATAATAGAAATAAGCGAAAAGACAAATGGGGTTATACTGAAGTTTAAAGATAAAAACTCCGTCGATGTAAGCCTTATTGAAGATATGGTGCGAGATTATAAGGGGAACCTTGTATTCTCAAGTCAAAACCCCCCATATCTAACCTACAAATACAATAAAAAAGAGACTTTACTCAAGGAATTGATAGAATTGGTTGAGAAAATGAAAGATTTGCAGTTGGCCAAGAAATGAGATATAATAGTGCTGTGGCAAATTTAAGATTAGGAGGATGTAATTTTGAGAAGAAAAATTGCTTTAATTTTAGCTGTTATTTTTATCGGGGTCTCTCTTTCCGCATGTTCCTCCAAAAAAGAAGCTGTATCGGGGGATGTTGTTGCCGTAGTCAATGGAGAAAAGATTACCAATGCAGAGTATCAGCAGATTTTTAATCAAGTGAAAGAACAAATAGAAAGCTCTCCTACTTACACTAAAGACATATGGGATAAAGACTATCAGGGGAAAAAGTTTCTAGACCTTGTTAAGGAAAATGTTTTAGATAGTTTGGTTGCACAAAAACTTCTTTTGCAAGAGGCTAAAAAGAAAAACATAACAGTAACGGATAAAGAAGTCGAAGAAGAATACAATAAAGAAAAGCAATTTAACAGCAAAGTCACAAAAGAACAGATAAAAGATTATCTTATCATAGACAAGCTGTTTGCAGAATACACAAAAGATGTGAAAGTGACCGAGGAGGAGCTTAAAAAATACTACGATGAGCACAAAGAAAGTTTTGAGATAGCAAAAGCTCGTCACATTCTTGTTGCGGATGAAAAGACGGCAGAAGATATATACCAGAGGCTCATGAAAGGTGAAGATTTTGCTGCTTTGGCAAAAGAGTATTCAATTGATACGGCTACTAAGGACAATGGAGGAGAGTTAGGAGAATTTCCAAGGGGAGTTATGACACCTGAATTTGAGGATGTAGCTTTCTCCTTAAAGCCTGGAGAGATTTCTAAACCCGTGAAAACCCAGTATGGGTATCACATAATACAGCTTGAAAGCATTACTCTAAAACCTTTTGATGAAGTAAAAGCTACGATTGAGAGTTATCTTTTACATGACAAGAAAAATGAGGTTATAAAAGAAAAATATGATGAGCTTGTGAAGGCTTCTAAGATAGAAAAGTTTCCTCAAAATATAAAAGTAAAAGTTAGTTAAGGGCTGGCATACAATTGCCAGCTTTTTTTTACGCATAAATTTATGGAAAAACATAAATACTAATCTTGAGCTAAAAATTTTAGGAAATGGAGGTATTTACTTTGAAAGCAACAGGAATAGTTCGCAGAATAGACGATCTGGGAAGAGTTGTCATACCTAAAGAGATAAGAAGAACCCTTCGAATAAAAGAAGGGGACCCGTTGGAAATCTTTACTGACAAAGAAGGAGAAATAATATTAAAAAAGTACTCGCCTATAAGCGAATTGAGCGATTTTGCACAGGAATACGCCGATAGCATATATCAGTCTACAAAGCACGCTGTGTGTATAACCGATACAGACACGGTAATTGCAGTGGCAGGAGTTCCCAAAAAAGAGCTTATAGATAAACCTATAAGTCAAGAATTAGAAAACTATTTGGGAGAAAAGAAAACAGTGATTTTAGGGACAGGAAAGGACAAGGCTCCGATTAAAATAGCCGAGGGACAGGAGTTTAGTATAACTTCACAAGTGATTGTGCCAATAATTTCAAGAGGAGATACTATAGGAAGCGTGGTGATATTTACAAAAGAGCCTGGAGAAACGGTGACAGAAGTAGAGGCAAAAATTGCAGAAACTGCTGCGGCTTTTTTGGGCAAACAGATGGAAGAGTGAATTATATCACCTTTTATATATCCCCCTGCATATTATGGAGTATAGAAAAACGCAGGGGGGTATTTTATGGCTTTTCGCATAAATGACATTGTAATGAGGAAGTCCTATGGCTCTGATATTTTGTTCAGGGTCATTAATGTCATAGATAACAAAGGAATTAGGTATTATCTTCTTCATGGGCTCAACATGAGGATAATAGCAGACGCGCCTGAAGATGACTTAATTGAAGCTTCTCGAGCTAAGATAATAGAACACGACAGGCCATACAGAGAGAAGGCGGAGTACCTTTTAAAAAAAATTGCTCAATCAAAAAGCCTTCAGCGAAGAAAAAGCATGGCAAGAGGAATGCGCCAAGAACCTTACGGAAGGCCAGGAAAGGTTCTTCACATCGATGGAGATGAGGAATATTTAAATGTGTGCATGGAGGCTTATAGGAAAGTAGGTATGGAGGTCGTAGGAATAGTTTTAAAAGAAGAGGAACAGCCGGAGAGGATTTATGACCTTCTCGAAAGGCACAGGCCGGATATTCTGGTTATCACAGGTCATGACAGTATAAAAAGTGATGCGAGAGATTACGGTGATTTGAATAATTACAGGAATTCGAAGTATTTTGTTGAGTCAGTGAAAAATGCCAGAAAATATGAGCCCTCCTTAGATAATCTGGTGATTTTTGCTGGTGCCTGTCAGTCCAACTACGAAGCTTTGATAAAGGCAGGAGCAAATTATGCTAGCTCCCCGGAGAGAGTACTGATTCATTGTCTGGACCCGGTACTTGTCAGTGAAAAAGTAGCTTTTTCCCATATAAATGAACTCGTTAAAATAGAGGAATTGATAGAACACACTATCACTGGAGCCGCCGGGATTGGAGGATTACAGACCATGGGGAAATTCAGATATGGAGTGCCTAAAGGGAAATATTAAAAGAATTTGTGGGGAAAGTATCTAAAAAACCTGCAAATAGGCAAGCTATTTGCAGGTTTTTTTATTTTTTTGAATAAAAATACTTGTTGACAAAAAGCCTCATACCTTGGTATAATATTATGCCCTTGACATTGTCTGAAAATTGTGGTATACTATTTTCAGCACTGCTAAGGAGTTGATGCAAGTGGCTGATAGATCAACCCTTGATGAGATAAAAAAACAGTTGGAGCAACATGTAGGCTCGCGGGTCAGGCTGAAAACTAATGGGGGAAGGAAAAAGACGATAATAAAAGAAGGGTTACTGGAAAAGACTTATCCCAGCATTTTTATTGTAGTACTTGATGGACAAGGAGCGACCCGCAGGGTATCCTACAGTTATTCAGATATTTTGACCGAAACGGTAGAACTTACGGTGATGGATGAAAATAAAAGAATTCCCTGCCTGCAGTGACCGAATTTTTCGGTCTTATTTTTTTTGGCATAATTTTATCTCTCTCATTATATATTATACTAGCATATTCCTTTGATGATATATTTTGAGGAGGTAAAATTATGCCACAGGTTTATAAAGATATCTTGGAGTTCGATATGATAGCCGGAAGCTACAATACAGAATTTCTTGTAGAGGGCGATATAATCATTCCTGAAAATTATCCAGATATACTGACAGTTTTGGCAATAGACTCTTCTACTTACATAGATGATATTTTTTTGACTTCTGACAAAATTCAGTTTGAAGGAAAACTTCTTTTAGACCTTCTTTACCTGAGTGAAAAAGACGGAGAGATGGTGTCAGTAGAAAGGGAGCTGGATTATTCTCAGGTTATAGAAGGTGACATTGATAAAAGAGGAAGGTATGTCGCCAAAGCTTCCATTGAAAATCTGGATTACAGGATTGTAAACAGCAGAAAATTGAGCATAAGAGCTGTTGTAAGAATTCAGTCCAAGCTTTTTGTTTCGGAAAAGAAAGAAGTGGTAGTGGGAGGAGAAGAGTCTTTAGGTTTGCAGACGCTGAAAAAGAAGATTAGACTTATCCGTGCTGTAGGGCAGAATACTGGAGAAGTATTTGTAAAAGAAAAAGTAGAGCTTGAAAAAGAGGAGGTGCCTTTCAGAAAGATTTTAAGAAAACAAGTATTGGTCTTTCCTGAAGAGCCAAAAGTGTCGGAAAACAAAGTGATTGTGCAGGGGAATTTAAAATGCCAGATTTTGTACATTTCTGCAGAGGGGGAGCTTAAAAGTCGGGACGTGAGTTTAAAATATGCAAATTTTGTTGATGTGCCGGGGGCTTTAAACTACATGAGGGCTAATACCAGTGAGGAGGTTGTAGATGTAGAAGTTACTCTACTTGAGGATGAAAAAGGTGAAAATAGGGCTTTAGATGTAGAAATTATCATGAAAGTCCGGGTAGAAGTCTACGAAGAAGAGGAAAGGGATATACCTGTGGATGCTTATGGCACGCAAAGCTATGTTGAACCTTTGCGGGAAGCAACGAAAGCTTTGTCTTCGATAAGGAGCTATTCTTCTCAGTTCATAGTAAATACAGAGGTTGAACTTCCTTCCATGGTAAGAAGGATAATGGAAGTGCTTTTAGTGCCCTCTATATCTGACTATAATTGGGAAAAAAATAAGTTGATTTTGGAGGGAGTATTGAATTACACTGTACTTTACATGTCGGAGGATGGTGGAATAAAGAGTTATAAAGACGAGTATCCATTTAGGACTTTCTTAGAGACGGACGGAGAAGGTGAAGTCTTTGTAGAAATTTTTGTACCCCATGTTTCTTACGAGATAAACAATATAAAGGAGGTTGAATTTAAGTTCACTTTGGAAAGCCATGTGGAGGTTTTAGAGGAGCTACAGCTGAATTTTGTATATGACCTCAAGGAGGTAGATATGCCAAGGGGTGAGGTCAATCACAGCATAATAATCTACATGGTACAAAGAGGAGAAAAACTCTGGGACATTGCAAAGAGATACAGGGTGAGTGTAGAGGATTTGATTATTACAAATGGGCTTTCCGATGAAAAAGTTTCTGAAGGCGAAAAGCTTATTATACCTATAAAAAGGTAATTTTTGCAAAGTGGGCTGTGCACTTTTAATACTTTTAATTTTACTGGCACAGCCTGCGTATTTTTTTTACAGAAAATTTGTTGTATAATGTATGTATAAAAATATGATTGCTAAAGTAGGGATAGTAATGCTAAAGATAAAGGCTTATGCAAAAATAAATCTTACACTGGACGTCATTTCTAAGAGGGAAGATGGTTACCACGAGATAGTCAGTGTTATGCAGTCTATTGACCTGGCAGATATTTTAGAATTTGAGAAGGCCAAGAGCGTTTTTTTTGAGTGTGATCACAGTAAAGTTCCTGTAGGAGAAGAAAACCTGATAATAAAGGCTTTCAAACTTATAAAACAAAGATACGATTTAAAAGAGGGTATAAGGGTAAGACTTCATAAAAACATCCCTTTAGCTGCCGGCCTTGCTGGGGGAAGTGCAGATGCTGCTGCTACAATAGTAGCATTGGATAGGCTATTTGATTTAAAGCTTTCCGATTTTGAAAAAGCGGAAATAGCGCTGCAAGTAGGGTCTGATGTGCCTTTTTGCCTCATTGGAGGAACAAAGGTAACCCGTGGAAGGGGGGAAAAAATTCAGGATTTAAAGGGTGTGAATTTACATCTGCTTCTTGTAAAACCAGAACTTGAGATTTCTACAAGAGAGGCTTATGAAGAGTGGGACAGGGCGGGATTAAAAACCTCAAACTTCACCTTTTCTTTCGTAGAGGCTTTGGGAAAAGGAGATATAAAAAAGGCTGTTCTTAGCATAGGAAATGACCTTGAAAGAGTAATTTCTAGGAAATATAAAGTAATTGAAGATATAAAAAAATTTTTAATGGGTAAAGGAGCTATTTCTGCTGCCATGACAGGAAGTGGACCTACAGTATACGGGATTTTTGAAACTGGCGAAGAACTTGAAAATGCCTACCATGACCTTAAGGAGATTTATCCTTTTGTTTTTGTTTCTAAAACTGTGGATAAGGGGTTAGAAGTGCTATGAGCGAATTTTTTACACTGGAGAACTACAAGCCTTTGAGAGATTTGGTATTTGACTACATGAAAGAGGCAATAATAACAGGAAAACTTAAACCGGGTGAAAGGCTCATGGAAGTCCAGCTGGCAGAAAAACTTGGAGTTAGCCGTACTCCGGTTAGAGAAGCCATAAGGAAGCTGGAGCTTGAGGGACTCGTGGTTATGGTGCCGAGAAAAGGCGCATATGTGGCGGATTTGAATGCGAAAGACCTTTTAGATGTATTGGAAGTTAGGGCTTCTCTTGAAGGTTTAGCGGCTTCGCTTGCTGCCGAAAGGATTACCGATGAGGAAGTAGAGAAACTTAAAAGCCTTGTGGAAGAATTCAGGGTCAAAATGGAAGAAAAAGATATGGAAGCCTTGGTAAGACTTGATAAAGAATTTCATGATTTAATTTTTGCTGCATCACGTAATTACAAATTAATCCAAATAATGAATAATTTGCAAGAGCATGTACATCGATTTAGAGTAAGGTACATTACAGAAGAGAAAAGAGCAAAAAAGATATATCAGGAACACAAAAAAATAGCAGAACTTATTGAACAAAGGGATGCAAATGGTGCTAAAAAATGGGCAGAAAAGCATGTTCACAGTTTTCAAGAAGAGGTAGCGAAAAGTGGTAAATATTTTAGCGACAGGGAGTGAAGCCCATGAATGCTGTTATTGTGGCCGGCAGCACTAAAGAGGATAGGCTACCTGATAAGGCTTTTGTAAAGCTTAAAGGGAAGTTCATGATTTCATATGTAATAGAGGCTTTAAGAAAATGCGAAAAAATAGAAAAGATTGCCGTAGTAGGAGACCCTGAAAAATTGAAGCAGGTTGAAGGAATAGACCTTATTGTTCCCCAGTCGGATAATATGATGGAGAATATATTAAGAGGGATACAGCCTTTTAAAAACGATAGGAGGGTGATAATTTTAACCTGTGACATCCCTTTCCTGACAGGGGAGGCGGTATGCGATTTTATTGAAAAGGCTGAACAAACTGGTGCGGATTTATGTTATCCAATCATAAGGAAAGAAGACAACTTAAAAAAATTTCCTGATGCAAGAAGGACTTATGCTAGAGTTAAAGAAGGTGTATTCACGGGCGGGAATATTTTTTACATAAATCCCGCTGTCATAGACAAGCTTGTAAAAGAAGCCAAGAAAGTTATTGCTTACAGAAAAAAACCATGGAAACTCGGTAAATTGCTGGGAACAAAAATTCTCTTTTTATTTTTGATAGGCAGACTTTCTATCTCTCATATAGAGAAAAAAGTAGAAGAGGTTTTTGGAATAAAGGGTAAGGCAATAATTTCGCCTTATCCCGAGATAGGAAACGATGTGGACAAGGAAGAAGACGTAAAAATGGCTATAAAGTATCTTTAGAATAGGCGCAAGCCTATTTTTTTATTTGTATATTTTTTTGTTTACTGTAAAAGATATATGAGAGAAAGGATGAGATAAAAGTATGTGGCAATTTCTTCATTTTATAAGACAGTATTTCACTGTCTATATGTTTGTCTTAGTTTTTATTGTAGGTATCTACGAGGCTTTTATAGAGCCAAAACTTCTAGAAAGAAAAGGACTTTATAAAGACTCAAAAGTTTGTAAATCAGTAGGAGTTTTTTATATATTAACAGGCATAATTGCGCTTATTCTGAGAATTCTTTTTCCAATGTGAGGGATTGATATGGGGCTTTTTGATCGGTTTTTTAAGAGGGATGCTCAGAAAAAAGAAGGAGAAGGCAGACCTTCTTCAGGAAGTTTAAAAGAAAATCTTGATTACATAAAAGGAAAGCTTAAAGATTGCGATGATGTAATATATAGAGATTTATGGGTGGGAGAAAATCAGGAATTTAATCTGGCAGTAGTTTTTATAGATGGGCTTATTGACAAGGCTTTAGTGAATGACCATGTTATTCATTCACTCCTTTTAGATTCAAGACAGGCAGACCCATCTATCGATAAAATAAAAGGGAATCTATATGAGGTAATAAAGAAAGGCACGATAAGTGGGGGAGATATAAAAGAGGTTAATGATTTAGATAAATGCATTCTTTCAATACTAAGTGGTGATACCGCCCTTTTGTTCGAAGGCTCTCCGGATATTGTGATAATTTCTAGTAAAGGATGGGATAAAAGGTCCATCTCTCCTCCAGAGGCCGAAACGGTGATAAGAGGAGCAAGGGATGGCTTTACTGAGACTTTGAGGGTAAACACTGCTTTGGTCAGAAGAAGAATAAGAGACCCTAACTTAAAAATAAAGCAGATACAGGTTGGGGAAAGAACCCATACAGATGTCGCTATACTTTACATGGACGATATCGTTGATAAAAATGTCTTGAATAAAGTGATTGAAAGAATTAAGAATATAAAAATAGATGGTATTTTTGAAAGCGGATATATAGAACAGCTTATAGAGGAAGACTGGCATTCCCCTTTTCCACAAATTTTAACGACGGAAAGACCAGATAAAGTGGCAGCTTCGTTGCTGGAAGGAAGAGTAGCCATTTTGACAGACAATACGCCTTTTGCTTTGATACTTCCTACGACCTTAGCTACTCTTTTTCAGTCGGCAGAAGATTATTACGAAAGATGGATGATATCTTCCTTACTCAGGGTTTTAAGATTCTTAGCGGCACTGGTAGCCCTTACTGCTCCAGCGGTTTATATAGCTTTTACTGCTTATCATCCCGGTTTGATACCTACAAAGCTCACTCTCTATGTAGCGGCTACTAGACAGGGCATACCATTTCCGGCTTTTTTCGAAGCCTTGATAATGGAAGCGACTTTTGAGCTTTTAAGAGAGGCGGGAGTCAGACTCCCTGCTCCGATAGGACAGACAATAGGTATTGTGGGAGGTCTCATCATAGGACAGGCTGCAGTTCAGGCGGGTATTGTGAGCCCACTTATGGTAATTGTGGTAGCAGTAACGGCTGTAGCGTCTTTTGCTATACCAAGCTATTCGGCAGCCATAGCTTTTAGGATGTTAAGATTTGTATTCATGTTTTTAGCAGCTGTCTACGGACTTTACGGTATAATGCTGGGGCTTATAATAGTTTTGACACATCTTGTTGTTTTAAAAAGCTTTGGGGTACCGTATCTTTCTCCTTTTGTGGAAATAGATTTAAGCGACCTTGCGGATACTTTAATACGGGCTCCTTTAATGTATTTTAAAGAAAGGCCAGAAATACTCAATACTCCTGATAAAAGAAAGATGGTAGATCTGAGAGAAGAAAAAATAGAAAGTTTAGAAGAGGACAGGAGAGGGAGAAATGATAAAAAATAACGACCAAATTTCTGCAAATCAAGTAGCAATCTTGCTATTTACTACGATGGTGGGAGCAGGGATACTGAGCCTTCCTGCTGATGTTGCAAAGGAAGTTGGACCGAACGGGCTTTTAGCCATTTTGGCAGGAGGGTTTGCTTCTTTATTCTTTGCAAGGCTTATACTCTGGATTTCTTCTAAATTTCCCACAGAAACTTTTTCCGAATATGCTTCAAAGCTTGTGACAAAACCTTTAGCAATTGTTTTAAGCATGGTCTTGATATTTTACTTCAGTGTTTTTGTAAGTCTGGATGTGAGGATTTTTGGCGAAGTACTGAAGATATATTTGCTTCCCAGTACCCCCATTGAGACCATAATAATCACTATGCTTTTTGCTTCTGCGTACCTGGTAAGGTATGGGCTTGAGCCTATTGCGAGGATGTCGGAGATATTGTTTCCTGTGATTGTAATACCTCTTTTGTTACTTTTTTTGCCGACTTTATCTGATGTGGATTTGACAAATTTTCTTCCTTTTATGAGAGTCTCATTTGTCCATTTTTTGAAAGGAGTCCTTTTTACTACATATAGCTTTGTAGGTTTCGAACTTTTATACATGGTTTTCCCGTATGTGGTAGATCAGGAGAAACTTAAAAAGAGCGTAAATGTTTCTATAATTTCTACAACACTTTTTTACATGTACATATGCTTTTTTGTAATAGGAATTTTTGGATATAAGGAAACCAAAGAACAGCTGTGGCCCTTTTTGACCTTGATTAAGTCTATAAACTTTCCAGTATTTTTCATAGAGAATGTGGAAGGAATCGTGATGGCGATATGGACATTCACAATTTTTACTTCTATTTATTCTTTTCATTATTTTGCTGTTCTGGTTTTATCGAAACTCATAAAGGCAAAAGAGCATTCTTATCTCGTCTTGCCGTTACTTCCTCCCATGTACTTAATGGCAATAATTCCCGATTCCATAGTGACCCTTTATAAATACGCTAATTTTGTGGCACAATATCTTTCTATATTTTTTATAGCGATTTTGCCAATAGTTTTAGCTTTTTTAATGAAATTGAAAAAAACGGGTGATGAAAAATGAGACAAAAGATATTCACAATCATTTTGATGGTGTTTCTACCCCTCCTTTTGACAGGGTGCTGGGACAAAATCGAAATAGAGGACAGAGCCTTTGTAATGGCGATTGGAATAGATTTATCTCAATCAAATAAAAGATATTTGGTAACTTTCCAGTTTCCTAATGTCGCCCAATTGGCAAAAGGTTCAGGCGGCGGGGGTAGTGGTGGAAGTGAAAAACCAAGCTTTGCTGTGTCTGAAGTGGCAGACACGATTTTTTCTGCTTCCCGCCACATAAGTGCAAGATTGGACAAAGCTCTGTATCTTGGGCATACGCAGGCAATAATTTTTGGGAAAGAGGTTGTAGAAGACAAAGCAAGGTTTCAAGAAGTTCTAGATTCGCTGGACAGGAGTTATGAATTAAGTAGAAAAGTGTACCTTCTTGTTACACCAGGAAAGGCACAGGATATACTTTTAAAAAAATATGATTTAGAGCCTAACACGGGTGCCTATATAAGAGATATATTTAAACATTACAACCTGACATCAATTTTTCCTTCTGTAAATTATAACAAAATCACAAAATCTTTACATGAGACAAATGGAAATGCAATAATTCCCAAGATAGTAGCTGGTAAAAATGAGGTCAAAATTGCAGGTTCAGCTATTATCAAGGATTACAAGCTTGCTGGATGGATGGAAGACGATGAAAACATGGGATATATGTTTTTGACAGGCCTTGTAAAGGGTGGAGATGTTACGATAGGTCTTCCTGCTAATGAAGGAAATGTAAAGGTACCATTTAATGTGTCAAATGTAGTGCGAAGAAGAGGAATTGAAGTAAAAGGCGGGAAAATTGTTTATAGAGTAAAGTTGGATGTGGAAGGAGATGTTACAGAGTATACTTTTGAAAAACATGGGGAGATGATAAAAGGAGATATTGTCAACTTGATAGAAAAGGAAACCAGCAACAAGATCAAAAATATGGCTCATAAAGCTATAAATCGATTCCAAAAAGAATTAAAGGTTGATATGCTTGGAATTGGAGATTATATTGAAAAATTTTACCCTTCATTGTGGAGTAAAATTGGCAAAGACTGGAATAAAATTTTTCCGGATATAGAAATAAAAGTCGATGTAACTTCCCATGTAAGAAGGATAGGTCTTTTCAGGTAGTATGTATATTTTTTATTTAGGCTGTCAATACTTAAATTGTAAAGAATACGGTGAAATTTGGGGAGATGATGGGTAAAGATGAAAAAAGTATTTGCAGCCTTTTTGATTGGAGTCATAATTATTTCAATAATTTCAGGGAGAGTTTTAGAAAATAAGATAGATGTCGGTGCTTGGTCAAAAAAATTGATCCGATTTCATGTTATTGCCAATAGTGATTCTTCTGAAGACCAAGAGCTGAAACTCAAGGTAAGAGATGCTGTTCTTGTTGAACTGACTCCTGCTCTTGAAGGGGTAAAGACAAGAGAACAATCAGAAAAGGTGATAAGGGGGAATTTAGAGAATATAAAAAAGTTAGCTGAAGAAATAGTTAAAAAGGAAGGGAAAAAATATAAGGTCAAGGTGGAGTATGGAGTATTTTCTTTTCCAACGAGATATTATGGAGCTCTTACGGTTCCTGCAGGAAATTATACCGCCCTTAAAATCGTGTTAGGAGAAGGAAAAGGTAAAAATTGGTGGTGCGTTGTTTTCCCGCCCTTATGTATTGTGGATGCAAAACACAGTTTTACTGACGAGAAAACGGCAGAAGAGATAATGAAATACATTCTAGAGGAAGATAAGGGAAAGTTAGATAAGAACAAGATAAAATTCAAGGTTGCGGAACTTTTTGAAAAATATTATTCAAAGTTAAAAATGGCATTAGCACCAGAAAGGCCTTGATAAAGGGCCTTTTATTTTTTACTGAATAATAGTTTTATTACTACAAAAAATATTTACAGACGCAAGAAAGGAGGAAGGTAAAGTTGAGCTTCAAAATACGCTTTAAAATCATAATAGCCATATTGATAGTTTTTGCGACTGCTGTGTTTGAATATACAGCCATAAGTATGACAAAAACTGCTATGTCTAATCTATATTGGGGGAATACTGGAAACGATGTGGCTAAAGTACAGGCAAGACTTAAAGCATGGGGATATTACGATGGCCCTGTGGATGGATTTTTTGGCGTAAAGACATGGCTTGCAGTAAGGAAGTTTCAGGCTTATAACGGTCTTGCGGTGACAGGGATAGTAGATGATGACACAAAAGTAGCTTTGGGTTTTACAACCACTGCACAGGACTTAGCGGCTTATAGATCGACTTCTTCTGCAGGTATAAGCGATGATGTCTATCTTTTGGCAATGCTCATAAACGGTGAAGCAAGAGGAGAACCGTATATAGGGAAAGTGGCTGTTGGAGCAGTAGTGATGAATAGAGTTAGGGATCCGAGATTTCCCAAAACCATTCCGGGAGTGATTTTTCAACCGGGTGCCTTTTCTGCCGTGGAAGATGGACAAATGTGGCTTCCTCCTACGGATGAAAGTATAAAAGCTGCAATAGATGCCATATCAGGATGGGACCCGACTGGAGGAGCTCTTTACTACTATAATGCAGCGAGAGTCTCAAATTACTGGATATTTACAAGACCCATATTAACTCAGATAGGACGTCACATATTTGCAAGGTGAGGTGAAAGTCATGTTAAAGCGATGGTTTACGGCTTTTGTGTTAATTTTAGTTTTAGTTTTAGGAGCCTGGGGGTATAGACAATATTTAGAAAAAATTTCCTACCACCGATATCTTCAGGCTCAGTATGATCGTTCCTTTTATCAGCTCATTTCAAATGTAGAAAATATAGAAACTTCAATGGGTAAACTCATGGTAGCCTCTTCTGACAAAACTACTATTTCGATCTTGGATGAGATATGGAGAGAGGCTTTCTCAGGGCAAGAGCATTTGAGCCAGTTGCCTATTGGCCAACCTGAAATAGACAACACATCGAAATTTCTGGTTCAGGTGGGAGATTACGCATATAGCCTTACAAAAAAAGTAGCGGCAGGAGAAAAGCTTACAGGAGAGGACTTAAAAACTCTGACTACGCTCCATAACTATGCAGTTTTCCTGGGCAAGAATCTTCATGACCTGAGCAAAAAAATTCAGGGAGGATATGAACTGGGGAATTTAAGAAAGCAGGGTACTCAAAAAATGGCTAAGATTGATAGCAAAATTTTGAATGTAAAGATGAACACGGTGAATCAAACAATGACAAATTTTCCTACTTTAATATATGATGGACCTTTTTCAGAAAGCCTTTCAAAACTTACTCCTAAAGGACTTACAGGTCCCGAGATTTCTTATGACAGAGCCGTGGAAATAGCAAGGAAATTCTATGGGAAAAATGTAGAATCTGAGAACAAGTATAGTCCTACCAATGGCAAAATAAAAACGTACGGAGTAGAGCTTAAACCTCATGGGAAACCACCTGTTTACATAAATGTGAGCAGAAAAGGCGGATATGTGGTGTGGATGATGGATGAAAGAAGCCCTTCAAAAGTAAATATTTCAGCTTCTCAAGCTTTAAAGCATGCAAAGAATTTTTTAGAAACCCACGGATTTAAAGACATGGAAAGCAGCTATTCCATGAAAGCGCCAGGCTATATTCAGTTTAACTTTGTACCTGTTGAAAATGAAGTCTATCTTTATCCAGATATTGTAAAAGTTAAGGTGGCTTTGGACAACGGAGACATAATAGGATTTGATGCCACAGCCTATTACATGAACCACGTAAAGAGAAAATTAGAAAAGCCAAAGCTCACATTAGAACAGGCAAGAGAAAAGGTCAATAAAAATCTAAAGATAGAGAGTACAAAATTGGCATTAATTCCGCTGGAGGGCGGGAAAGAAGTTTTGGCTTATGAATTCAAAGGAACTTACAGAGGAGATACTTTCTACGTCTATATAAACGCTATAAATGGGAGCGAAGAAAAGATATTGAAGGTTATAAAAACAGAACATGGGGATTTGACCATGTAGTTAATAACATAAAGGAGGTTTTGATGAGCAAAATAAGTGTGAGGGGTTAAAAAGGAGGGGATAAAAATGGGTAGACGCAGAGGGTTGATGTCAGACCAGCTCAAGTACGAGCTGGCGAAGGAACTCGGCGTTTACGACACCGTAATGAGGGAAGGTTGGGGAAGCGTAACCTCAAGGGACTGCGGTAACTTAGTGAAACTTGCAATTCAGAGAGCAGAGAAGATGCTAGTTGAGAACTACAACAACGGAAAAGTCACCCTCTAAACCCTCGGCCGGGAATTTTCCCGGCTTTTTACCTACTAAAAATTTTTAAATTGTGAGTAAATGTGGTATTATACTTGTCGTACAAATGCTATAATATATATTAGCAATTTTGTCATAGGAGTGAAAAAAGTGTATATAAATATAGACGGTATAAATATTTTTTATAAAAGAGATGGGCAAGGTAAAAAAGTTTTATTTTTACACGGATGGGGAGGAAATGCAAATAGTTTTTTACCCGTATTTAATGCTCTTTCAAAGGAATTCGAGGTGTATGCCATAGATTTCCCGGGCTTTGGTCGTTCAGATTTTCCGGATGGGGACTGGGATGTCACTAGATACATGGAAATTACATATAAGTTTATAGAAAGGTTAGGGCTTGGTAAGGTGAATGTAATAGCGCATTCCTTTGGCGGACGTGTTGCTATAATGTTGGCGGCTATTCACCCTGAGGTGGTAGATAAACTTGTTCTTGTAAATAGCGCAGGCTTAATTCCAAAAAGAGGATGGAAGTATTACTACAAGGTGTACAGGTTTAAGCTTGTAAAAACTATATTTTCGCTTTTAGGTAAGAAGGATGCAGTAGAAAAATTGTATGAAAAATATGGGTCGAAAGATTATAAAGAGGCGGGTCGCTTAAGGGGTACTTTCGTTAAGGTGATAAATCAGGATTTGAGAGGATATTTGAAAAAGATAAAAGCTCCTACGCTCCTTATATGGGGAGATAAGGACAGGGAAACTCCTATTGAATTTGCAAAGGTCATGGAAAGAGAGATTCCTGATGCCGGATTAGTGGTTTTTGAAAATGCAGGGCATTTTTCTTACCTTGAAAGATTGGGAGATTTTATAATCATTGTGAGTCATTTTTTGAGGTGATAGAAGATGTCGTATTTGTTTAATATATTTGATATATTTGCGGTTTTAGCTTTTGTTTTTGCGGTATTTTTTTATGGCAGGAAAGAGCTTCATATGGCGCAACTGGAAGGTTATAAAATAAAAAATTTTTTTAAATGGCATGTGAAGAATTGGGATAAATGGACAAAAGAATCATCGCTTTTTCTTATAGGTAGTCTGATTGTTTTTCTATTGGATTATTTCCTGTTTTCATCAAAACTTCTTCTTTTAATACCGATGATTTTGTTTGTTTACGCCACATACAAGGAAGTGACTTTAAAGAAAAGACCCAAAAAACCCCTTGTGTTTACTGCGAGAGCAACAAGACTTTTTACGACTTTCTGGCTTTTTATGGGACTTTCTCTATATTTTACACTAAAAGTGTATTTTAAAATTCCAAATCTTTTATCTACTGGCTTATTGCTCATAGCTGCTTTTGTTCCGGTTTATATGCTTTTTAGCTTGTTAGTTACTTATCCTTTGGAGATGTTTATTCAAATGCTTTATTACAAATCGGCTCAGCGCAAGATAAGGAGCAGAAAGGATTTAATTACCATAGGCATAACGGGTAGCTATGGCAAGACGAGTACAAAGCATTTCATTACTGCTATTCTTTCAGAAAGATTTTCTGTTTTGATGACCCCAGAAAGTTATAACACGCCTATGGGGGTTACAAAGGTCATCAGAAATGACCTTAAGGATTCTCATCAGATTTTTGTTTGCGAAATGGGGGCGAGACAGAAGGGAGACATAAAAGTTTTAGTAAAGCTTGCGAATCCAAAGATAGGAGTCATTACATCAATAGGTCCTCAGCATCTTGAGACTTTTGGGACCATAGAAAATGTTGCCAGAACTAAATTTGAGCTTATAGAAGGTCTCCCGGAAGATGGGATTGCTGTATTAAATGGGGATAATTACTATTGCAGGACTTTTGGAGAAAAATTTGGTGTACGAAAATTATTCTATGGAGTAGAAAATCCAACTGAAAGGAATTATTTTCTTTGGGCAGAGAATATCATTAATACTAAACAGGGACTTAAATTTGATGCAGTCACTGAAGATGGAAAAAGGATAAAGTGCGAAGTCCCACTGCTTGGGAGGCATAATGTGAGCAATCTTTTGGCGGCAATTTCTGTGGCGATAGCGTTGGGCATGGAGGAGGAAGAGATAAGAAGAGGGCTTTTGAAGGTTGAACCTGTTCCCCACAGGCTTCAGCTTATATCCACTCCTCATGGCGTAACCATTATTGACGATGCATTTAACTCAAACCCTGAGGGGGCAAAAGAAGCCCTTGCCTGTCTTAAGGAGATGGATGCAAAGAGGAGGATAATCGTAACTCCAGGAATGGTGGAACTGGGGGAGAAAGAGTATGAAGAGAATAAAAATCTCGGGAAAAACATTGCAGAGGTCTGTGACTATGCAATTTTAGTCGGGAAAAAGAGAAGTAGACCTATTTTTGAAGGGTTGAAGGAAGCCAGTTTTCCCGAAGAAAAAGTGTTTGTTGTGGCTAACTTGGATGAGGCTACAAAGGTTTTACAGACGCTACTTCAACCGGGAGATGTGGTGCTTTTTGAAAATGACTTGCCTGATAATTATGAAGGATGAGGAGGATTTTTATGTTGAAAGTGGCTGTGATGTTTGGGGGAAAATCAGTGGAACACGAGGTTTCTATAATTACAGGGCTCCAGGTCATTGAGAATATGAACAAAGAAAAGTATGAGCCAATACCGGTATACGTGGGAAGAGACGGGAGATGGTACACTGGCAAAGACCTTTTAGATATATCTAATTACAAGGACATACCTTCCCTTTTAAAAAAGTGCGAACAGGTTGTGCTGCCTCCTGTGCCGGGGCTTAACAAATTGTATTACTACCCTTTCAGGAAGAAATTCATGTCAAAAGAGTATGAGTACATAGACATAGATGTTATCTTTCCTGCTTTTCATGGAACTCATGGAGAAGACGGCACTATGCAGGGATTGTTTCAGCTGGCAAATATACCCTATGTGGGCAGCGGAGTAGTAGGGTCGGCTACGGGGATGGATAAGGTGATAATGAAAGATATATTTAAAGCTAATAATCTTCCTATAGTTAAATATCTCTGGTTTTTGAGAAAGGAATATGAAAAGGACAGAGAAGGTATGCTTAAATATATAGAAGAAAATCTCAGCTATCCGATGTTTGTTAAACCGGCTAATTTGGGTTCTAGCATAGGTATAAGCAAGGCTAAAAATAGGGATGAGCTTTTTGATGCTATAGAAATTGCTATTTATTATGACAGGAAGATAATTGTCGAGGAAGCCGTGAAAGAACCTATGGAAGTGAATTGTTCTGTGATGGGAATGGATAAGGAGCTAGAAGTGTCTCTTTGTGAGATGCCTGTCGCATGGGAAGAATTTTTGAGCTATCAGGACAAATACATGAGGAAAGAAAAAGGGGGAAAAGGCTCAACTACAAGACAGATTCCTGCGCCGATTCCCGAAGAGAAGACAAAAGAAATACAGGAATTAGCAAAAAAAGTCTTTCAGATTCTGGATTGCAGCGGATTGGCAAGAGTTGACTTCTTGCTGGAAAAAGAGACGATGAAGGTATATGTCAATGAAATAAACACAATACCTGGATCTTTTGCATTTTATTTGTGGAAGCCAATGGGGATAACTTTTGAGAATTTAATTGACAGGTTAATACAACAGGCTTTGGAAAGGCATAAAGAATATGCGAGGAACATGTATACCTTTGAGACTTCTTTACTTCTTAAAGCAGCAGAAAAAGGATTGAATAAATAGTAAATATTGATAGAATAAGGAAGTGGCGTTTTGTGTGTAAATCCAGTTTAAAAGTATTTACACAAAATGCCACTTCTTTAAATTTGTAAATAGTGTAAAAAATTTTTCATAAAACCCCCATTTTTATTGACAATTTTAAGCAGTAATAGTATAATAGTAATTATTGATGTAATATATTAAAGGGTTGAAACACATTTAGCGCACTTTTCTAACCTCACATCTTTTCAATTATCCCTCCAATGTATTTTCTAATTTTCCCTTTAAATCCTAATATATTATTGTGAGGGGGTCTTTAAAAAATGAGTGAGCTAAAAAAACAGATCACTTTTCCCGGCCTTATAGCATTAGGAATGGGAGGAATCGTAGGTACTAGTTGGATTTATACTAATAGTCGTTTTTTTGCAAAATACGGAGCTGGGGGAGAAATTTTCGGATTCTTGTTGGCGACTCTACTGGCAACTTTTATTGCATTAGCTTATGCGGAGTTGTCTACAGCTTTTCCTAGGGCAGGAGGAGAAGTTGTCTATACATATGTGGCTCTAGGTAAAGGCTGGTCTTTTGCAGCAGGTTGGGCCTTGATAGGAGCATATCTCAGCTCCTTGGCTTTTTACGTTGCTGCTGCAGGTTGGCTTTTTAGTTGGGCTATTCCTCAAATAGAAAGTGGACCTTATTACATGATAGCTGGCATGAAAATATATGTTTCTGAATTAATAATAGGTGTAGCGCTGGCTCTTCTGATTACCTGGTTAAACTATGTTGGCATAAAATCAGTTTCTATTGCTCAAATTGTTATGGTGTCAATCAAAATCCTTTTGGGATTAACTCTAGTAGCTGTTGGTTTTGGAGTGGGTAAAGTAGGAAACTTTTGGCCTGCTTGGAGCCCGGATATGAATCCTACTCTTGCTACTTTACGATTTGTATTGCCAGCCATGACCTATTTAACAGGATTTGAATTAGTAGCTGTTATGGCAGAAGAAGCAAATATGCCGCCGAGAAGGATTGGTCTGGGAGTTATTTCTTCTGTGATTTTGGCGGGACTTTTCTACACTATTGTTCTTCTTTCATCTGCCTGGGTAATACCATGGCAAGATACAGCAAAGATGGAATTAGGAACAATAGATGCTTTTAAGGCTGCAGGATTTCCTGCCTTGAGTATTGCAGCTTATCTAATTTCTTTGCTAGGATTAGGAACAGCTTTTCTTGGGTTATTTGCTGCTACCCCCAGGTTAATACTTTCCTTGGCGAGAGCAAAAATACTCCCAGAAAGTTTCACCAAAACCCATCCGAAGTATGGCACACCTATAAATGCTATATATCTCACTCTGGCTTTTGCAGTTGGGTTAGGATGGTTAGGCAAGAGAGCTATAATATGGTTTTTAGATATAGGTGGTTTTACCGTAGCTGCTGCATGGATTTTGGCCGTAATAAGTTTGTTTGTTATCAGAAAGAAGTATCCAAATTTAGAAAGGCCATATAAAGTGTCTAGCATGTTCTATCCGATTATAGGAGCAATAATGGCAGGGCTTATTGCAATTTCCACGCTTATACCTGGTACAGATTTGTCCCTGGAATGGCCATATGAATATATAATACTCGCAGTTTGGATAGTAGTAGGGTTTATACTTTACCTGTATTCTCCGCGCGGAGAAGAAAAAGAGGCCTTAAAAGAGTTGCTTGGTCCGGAGTACAGCAAGATTGCTGGAGAAAAGGGGGATAAAGATGAGTGACGTCGATTTTAAGAAAGTTGCCATTTCTACGCCTATTGATAAGTGGAGTTGGGAGGAAGTAAGGAAGGTACCGATTAAAGAAAATAACGAGAAGCTGGTTCCATTAAGTTTATATCCAGAAAGAATAGTAGTGCATTCAGAGTATTTTCTTCAAGGATTAAAAGGAGCGCTTCCCGAATGCTATGTGAGAGAAAGTGTTTATGAAAAATTGATTGAAGCAGCTAATTTATTACCACCGGGTTACAAATTTGTGATTTTTGATACGTGGCGCCCGATTCAGGTACAGCAATCGCTATTTGACACGTTAAAAGAGCGGTTTAGAAAGCAATACCCTAACGAATCTGAAGATGAGATCGTAAAAAGAACTCTCACATATGTGGCATTACCCTCTACAGATCCCGCAAGGCCTTCTCCTCACAATACGGGTGGAGCTGTTGATTTGACTATAGCTGATGACAAGGGAAGATTACTGAATATGGGGACAGAATATGATGACCCCACTGAGAAAGCAAGAACTACCTATTTTGAAGAACTATTAAAAGAAGGGAAAGTCCTTTCAAAAGAAGAGGAAGAGGCGCTCGAAAATCGGAGGTTGCTTTTTAATGTGATGACATCTGTGGGGTTTACAAATTATCTGGATGAATGGTGGCACTATGATTATGGGAATCAAAATTGGGCATGGGTAGCTAAAAAAGAATATGCTATTTACGGAAGAGCAAAACCTTTCTTTGCATGGAGGGACGATATAGAATAGTTTTTTCGGAGAGGGAGCGATACAGGGTTGCTCCCTCTTTGAATTTTTTAATAGGGGATACTTGAATTGAAGCTGATTGTGTGTTAAAAAATAATAGAAAAGGATTTTTCGTTGGAAAAAGGGGAGAGATAGTTGAAAAAAGCTATTATTTCTGTAAAAGGCATGCAAAGAAACGATATAGATGAGGTAGATACTATAGAGTTAATTACGGAGGGAAGCTTTTATATAAAAGGCGATACTTTTTATGTGGTATATGAAGAAAGTGAACTTTCGGGGATGGACGGAACAACTACGACGTTAAAAATTACAAGGGACAAGGTTACTCTCTTGAGATTTGGGACTAACAAATCGAAAATGATTTTCGAAAAAAATAAAAGGCATGAGACGGATTACAATACTCCTTATGGAAAAATTCTTTTAGGAATCATGTCAACAGACCTTGCTGTGGATATGGGAGAAACCGGTGGAGAGGTAAAGATAAAATATGTGTTAGACTTAAATAATCAAAGAGTCAGCAATAACGAATTACACTTAAGAGTGAGGGAGGTACAATAAACTTGGACAACATAATTCAGAAAGCCAAGGAAGAAATAAAAGGTCTCGTCTTGGATGCGATATCAAGGGCAAAAGAAGAGGGACTCATTGATTTTGGTTCTATTCCTGAGATAGAAGTGGAAGAGCCAAAAGAAAAACAACATGGTGACTTTGCTACTAATTTTGCAATGATTATGGCACGAGAAGCCAAAATGGCTCCCCGTAAAATTGCAGAAATTATCGTTTCTAAAATAAACTCTTATGGTAGTTTTATAGAAAAAGTTGAGGTGGCAGGTCCTGGCTTTATAAACTTCTTTCTTAATCAAAAATTTTTGATTGAAGCACTTAAG
This sequence comes from Caldanaerobacter sp., assembly GCF_049701115.1. Lineage (NCBI taxonomy): Bacteria > Bacillati > Bacillota > Clostridia > Thermoanaerobacterales > Thermoanaerobacteraceae > Caldanaerobacter > Caldanaerobacter sp. The sequence goes on from NZ_JBNATX010000011.1 coordinate 32,297, forward strand.
TTAATTCATAAAAAAGGAGAAAATTACGGAAGAGTCAACATAGGTAATGGGAAGAAAGTCCAGGTTGAGTTTGTTTCTGCTAACCCTACAGGTCCCATGCATATGGGGAATGCAAGGGGCGGTGCTATAGGGGATGTTTTGGCTTCTATACTCGATTATGCAGGATATAATGTTACGAGGGAATTTTACATAAACGATGCTGGCAATCAAATAGAAAAGTTTGGCTATTCACTTGAAGCAAGGTATTTGCAGCTTCTTGGAATAGATGCACAGGTACCAGAAGGAGGATATCACGGCGAAGACATAATAGATAGGGCAAGAGAATTTTTAGAAATTTATGGTGATAAGTACAAGGACGTTCCCTCTGAAGAAAGGCGTAAAGCTTTAATAGAATATGGACTTAAAAAGAATATAGAGAAAATGAAAGAAGATTTAGCGCTTTATGGAATAGAATACGATGTATGGTTTTCTGAGCAGTCCCTTTATGAGAGCGGAGAAGTGTACAAGGTCATAGAAGAGCTTACAAAAAAGGGATATACTTATGAAAAAGATGGGGCTTTATGGTTTAAGATGACTCTTTTTGGGGCAGAAAAAGACGACGTTTTGGTAAGGTCAAATGGCATTCCTACATACCTTGCTTCTGATATAGCTTACCATAAAAATAAATTTGTGACCAGAGGTTTTGATTGGGTAATAAATGTTTGGGGTGCTGACCACCACGGGCATGTTGCTCCAATGAAGGGAGCCATGAAAGCTTTGGGGATAGATCCTGACAGGTTGGATGTAGTTTTAATGCAGCTTGTCAAGCTTATAGAAGGTGGTCAGGTCGTCAGGATGTCCAAAAGGACGGGAAGGATGATTACTTTAAGGGATTTAATAGAAGAAGTGGGTAAAGACGCAGCGAGATTTTTCTTTAACATGAGGTCACCAGATAGCCCAATAGAGTTTGATTTAGATTTAGCAAAACAGCAGACAAATGAAAACCCTGTTTTTTACGTGCAGTATGCCCATGCCAGAATTTGCTCTATAATAAGGCAATTAGAAGAGATGGGGGTTAAGATAGAAAATATAGAAGATGTAGACCTTGGGCTTTTAAAAGAAGAGGAAGAAGTCGATTTGATAAAGAAACTTGCTTATTTTCCGGAAGAGATATCTATAGCGGCGAAAACCTTGGCTCCCCACAGGATTACAAGGTATGTCATAGACGTTGCTTCTTATTTCCATTCTTTTTATAACAAGCACAGGGTTAAAGGGGCGGAGGAAAATTTGATGAAAGCGCGTTTTGCTTTGATTTTAGCTGTAAAAACAGTTCTTAAAAATGCTCTCGACATGCTCAAAGTTACTGCACCAGAAAGAATGTAAAAAGGCGGTTTTTACCGCCTTTTTTGTGTTATAATAGGTTTTAGGAGGTGGTCTTTTATGAAAATAAAATGGTTAGGACATGCTTGCTTTAAATTGACTGCCGAAGATGGGACCACAATTGTCACGGACCCTTTTGATGATTCCGTAGGATACCCTATGCCAGATGTGAGAGCGGATATTGTAACTTCTTCCCATTCCCATTTCGACCACAATTATTTTAAAGCTGTAAAAGGAAAATTCGAAATAATAGACAGGATAGGAGAACATAACATAAAAGGAATAAAAATAAAAGGAGTAAGTACCTTTCATGACGAGGAGCAAGGGGCGAAGAGGGGAAAGAACATAGTTTTTGTTTTTGAAATTGACGGTGTGAGAGTGTGCCATATGGGAGATTTAGGACATGTATTAACAGAAAAGCAGGTCAATGAGATAGGTCCTGTAGATGTCCTTCTTATTCCTGTAGGGGGATACTACACAATCGATGCAAAACAGGCAGTAGAAGTTATGAAACAGCTAAACCCTAAAATAACCATTCCAATGCACTACAAAACGGAGTACATAGATTTTCCAATAGACACGGTCGACAACTTCCTGAAACTCACGAATGGGGAACAGCTTTCTTCTTCTGAGCTGGAAGTTAAGAAAGAAGATTTGGAAGGGCAGCCAAAAGTTATTGCATTAACTTTCCAAAAATAGATAAAAATTCTTAGAATATTAGACGTGAAAAAGGAAAACATAATAGTGTAAGGTTCGCGATGGTTGAGCCAAGGTCATTTAGAGGCGTGAGCCTTAAATGGCCGGCCAAAGATTGATTTTTTAAATCAGTCGGAGGGCAGATTGCAATGCGTCTTGATAAAGCGTAGAGCTAAAAAGGATGCATTGCAGTCGAGCTAAGACTGTTATGGGTGCCGCAGGCAGAGTACGCGCTTTTGCGATGTACTTAGGCCGGAAGTCTTAAAAGAGGCTTCCTAAGGTATCCATACCAGTCGAGCATAGGTCAGTACAGGTTGTGAAGTGCCAGATGGCGCCGAAGGACCTGTACTGGCTGAAGCGAAGACCATCGCGGACCTTACTTTTTTATTCAGACAAAGGGGACGGTTCCTTTTGTCTGTTTTTAATTAGTTTCTGTTGAAAATCAAAAAGGGAAAAGGTATAATGAAAATAAAAGGTAGAGCTGTAAATTGTTCTTGAGGTGATGTATTGTGGCGGACGAAGAAAAAGCAATGTATGAAAAAATGAGTATAGAGGAAGTCGTAGAAAATTTAAAAGTAGACCTGAAGGAAGGCTTGACAAAAGAAGAGGTGGAAGCGAGAGCGAAAAAGTATGGATATAACGAGGTGCCAGAGAAAAAGGAGAATCCTTATATAAAATTTGCGAAAAAATTCTGGGGTTTGACTGCTTGGATGCTGGAGGCAGTCATTGTGTTATCTTACATACTTCATAAGTATCTTGATATGTACATTATTGCTGCATTGCTTCTTGTTAATGCTGTAATAGGTTTTATGCAGGAAGAAAGAGCTTCCAAAGCTGTTGAGGCCTTGAAACAAAGGTTAAGAATAAATGCAAGGGTCCTGAGAGATGGCAAGTGGCAGCTTATACCAGCGAGAGAATTGGTGCCAGGGGATGTTATTAGGTTAAGAGCCGGTGATTTTGTTCCCGCGGATGTAAAATTGGTAGAAGGGGAAGTAGAAGTAGACCAGTCGGCTTTGACAGGAGAATCTTTAACTGTTGCAAAGAAAAAGTCTGATATGCTTTTTTCTGGTTCGATAGTAAAGTCCGGAGAAACTACTGCTGTTACTGTTTTAACAGGAGCAAATACTTATTTTGGGAAAACTACGGAGCTTGTTCAGTTAGCCAGACCTAAACTTCATGCTGAAGAGGTTACTTCTCAGGTGGTCAAATGGCTTCTTATAATAGTATCCATTGCACTTCTGGTGGCTTTTTCTGTTTCTTATATGATGAGTATAAATCTTATCGAAGTCGTTTCTTTAGCGCTTGTGCTCCTTGCTTCCTCTATACCTGTGGCTTTGCCTGCCATGTTTACAATAAGCATGGCGATAGGGTCTATGGAGCTCGCAAAAAAAGGAGTTCTGGTCACAAGGTTAAGTGCGGCGGAAGATGCGGCTACTATGGATACATTGTGTCTTGATAAAACGGGCACAATTACTATGAACAAGCTCTCTATAACCGACGTAATTCCAATGGAAGGTTTTACTGAAAATGAGGTGTTGCTTTACGGCGCTTTAGCTTCTCAGGAAGCAAATCATGACCCTATAGATTTGGCTTTTTTGAAGGCTGTTGAGGAGAGAGGAATTTCTTTAGAAGGCTACCTGCAAAAGGTTTTTCATCCTTTTGACCCAAAGACTAGGAGGACAGAAGCTGTAATTGAGAGGGAAGGCAAGACCTTTAAAGTGATTAAAGGAGCTTTAAACGTAATAGCTGAACTTACAAAAGAGGATGAAAAAGCTTTGAATGACAAAGCAATGAATTTTGCAGAAAAGGGTTATAGAACTCTTGCTGTTGCAATGGGGGAAAGCGACGAGAATTTAAAAATAGTAGGACTTGTGGCCTTATACGATATGCCAAGGCCGGATGCCAAGAAATTCATTGAAGAGTTAAAAAGTCTGGGTGTTTCTATAAAAATGTTGACAGGAGATGCTCTTCCTATTGCAAAGGAAACCGCAAGTCAAGTGAGCATAGGAGATAAAATAACGAATGCTCAGGAGTTTAGGGAATTAGTAGAAAAAGACCCGGAAAAAGCGGCAATGATTGCAGAAGAAAGCGATGGTTTTGCAGAAGTTTATCCACAGGATAAATACTCTATAGTAAAAAGCCTTCAAAAAAGAGGACATATCGTTGGTATGACAGGAGATGGGGTAAATGATGCTCCTTCGTTAAAACAGGCGGAAGTTGGCATAGCAGTAAGTACAGCCACCGATGTAGCAAAAGGAGCTGCGAGTGTTGTATTGACTGGAGAAGGGCTTTCAAATATAGTGGATTTAGTAAAGACGGGAAGAATGATTTACCAAAGGCTGTTGACTTGGATTTTTAATAAGGTAGTCAAGACATTCCAGATCGTTGTATTTGTAGTGGTGGCATTTTTATTGACAAAAAAATTTATAGTCTCTGCTTTTGATGTGATACTTTTGATGTTTGTAGTGGATTTTGTAACCCTTTCAATTTCTACAGATAATGCCAGATGGTCGAAAGATCCTGATACCTGGGATGTTAAAGGAATTGTGCTGTCCTCGATGCTTTTGGGTATACTGGTGGTAATAGAATCGTTAATCATTCTATACATTGGAATGAGATATTTGGGGCTTAATACTGATTACAATTTATTGCGCACATATTCTTTTTCTATTCTTTTCTACTTTGGAATATTTACTGTATTTGTAGTAAGGGAAAGAGGGCATTTTTGGGAATCAATTCCCAGTAAGTCTTTGCTATATACTGTAATAGCAGACCTTATTGTAGTGACAATTTTAGTAAGTGTTGGGATACCAGGAGTTAAACCAATCCCTATAACCCACACTGCCACAGTAATCACTTTATCTTTACTGTTTTCTTTCTTAGTCAATGACCCTGTAAAGTATTTGATGCTCAGACGTAAGTCTTTAAAATCTGTTTAGATAAAACACCGGGGACGGTTCCTTTCGTCTGAAAATCAAAATGAACGGACAAGAGGAACCGTCCCCTTTGTCTTGAAAAAACTAAATTAATTTCAGACAGGAGGGACGGTTCCCTTTGTCTGAAAATTTATTTTGTAAGGAGAGGATATTTTATGAAGATAGTTAAAATGAAGGATGTAATAAAAAGGTTTGGTGATGTTATAGCTTTAGATAATGTAAATTTAGAAATAGAAGAAGGAGAAATTTACGGTCTATTAGGCCCAAATGGGGCAGGAAAGACTACGGCTATAAGCATAATCTGTGGACTTATAAGTTTTGATAAAGGCGAAGTTTATGTTTTTGACAAAGACATACGTAAAGATGCTGAATTTATAAAGAAAAATATAGGTATTGTGCCTCAGGATGTTGCTATTTATGGAGATTTAACAGCCTATGAGAATGTAGCTTTTTTCGCAAGCCTTTATGGACTTGGGGGAAAAGAGCTAAAAGAAAGTGTAGAAATGGCTCTTGAATTTGTAGGTCTTTTGGATAAAGCAAAAGAAGTGCCAAATAAATTTTCAGGTGGCATGAAAAGAAGACTAAATATTGCCTGTGCCATTGCCCATAGACCTAAATTGATGATAATGGATGAACCTACAGTAGGTATAGACCCTCAATCGAGGAATCACATTTTGGAATCTGTTAAAAAGCTAAATCAAATGGGTAGTACAATTATTTACACAAGTCACTACATGGAGGAAGTAGAGGCTATCTGCACCCGGATTTCTATAATGGACCATGGCAAGGTTATAGCTCAAGGTTCAAAGGAAGAACTCACTTCAATGGTTACAGATGTGAATACAGTTTATATTGAAATTGGCTCAATTGATGGAGTAAAAGAGGAGGAATTGAAAGGAATAAAGGGTGTAAAAGCTGTTGAGATAAGAGATAGCACGATAAAGATAACAAGTTTAAAAGATGTGGGGAATTTTAATGATGTAATACAATATTTTATTTCAAAAAACATACCAATACGTAACCTAAGAAATGAAATTCCAGATTTGGAGACAGTTTTTCTTACACTTACAGGAAGAAAATTAAGAGATTAGAGGTGAGAATGTGAGAATCTTTACCATAATGCTCAAAGAAATAAAAGAAATATTTTATAATAAGCAGGTATTGATGCTTATGATATTGCTACCCATAGTTTTGATTGGAATTTTAGGTTTTGCCTTTTCGTCAACATCAGATATAAAATTAGGGTATATAAAAGTCATATATACAGATGAAGGAGATAGGATACTTTCACAGAGTTTTAATATTTTCATTAAAGAAACTGATAAAATGGGAGTAAAATTTGTAGAAATAAAAGATGTAGATAAAGGAATAAGTGAAATAGAAAAACGCAAATATGATGGTTATGTTTTTTTAAAAGGTAAAGATATCACTTTTTATAAGAATGAAAATGGAGATATAAAAGCAGAGATTGCAGCAAGCATGATTGATTCTTTTATTGATACTTTTAAGGGAATGACAGCGATAGCTTCACAAAATCCTGCCTTTCTTAAAAATAGCGGCGATATAAATTTAAATAAGGAATTTGTAAAAATAACCTCTATTGACAGAAAGGTTAAACAAACATCTTTTGATTATTATTCTGTTACAATGCTTACTTTGATAATTTTATACGGTGCTATGAGTGGTGTATTTTCAATAGATATGGAAAGGACAAAAAAGACAGGAGCAAGAATATTAGCTTCTCCTGTTAAGAAATATGAAATATTGATGGGGAAGGTATTAGGAGTAACTTTTTCTACCTTTATACAGGCTCTGATTATTGTTATTTTCAGCAAATATGTTTTTGGAGCTAACTGGGGGAAGGATATTGTAACAATTTTTGTAATTATAATTAGTGAAATAATCCTTGTAGTTGGTTTAGGAGTGAGTATGGGGTTTATTATAAAAAACGGAGCAATGGCACAAGGTTTACTAAACGGCATAATTCCTTTTATAGCTTTTTTAGGAGGGTCATATTATCCTGTAAAAGAAATGGGAAGTCAGTTTATTGAAAAACTGTCCAATTATTCACCAATTACATGGACAAATGCAGCTATATTTAACGTAATATTGGGAAGCAATTATCAGTATGTACCAAAAGCCCTCATGGTAAATTTGATTCCTGCGGCCTTTTTTATAGTGTTGTCAGCTTACTTATTCAGAAGGGAGGCTTTTTGAGTGAGAGAGCTATTTTTAATTATGAAAAATACAATGAAGCTGTTTTTTAGAAGGAAAGGGAATATTATTTTATTGATTTCGGGTATTATAATTCCACTTTTCTTTTTGCTTTTTACCTATGGAGGCAGCGGACAGCTTAGAATAGGTGTTGTAGATAAAGATAAAAGTCTTATTTCTCAAGATTTAATTAATTCATTAGGGGAAACTGATAAATTCAAGGTTGTTTTTTTGAAAGAAGACGAGATAAATGATAAAGTATCGAAAGGAAAAGTTGACAGCGCTATAGTGATTCCTCAAAAATTTGAGGAAGGGATTTTGAAGGGAAATCCAAAGGATGTAGAGATTGTATCAATAAAAGGGGAAGAAGCTACCTTATTTTTGAAAAGTTATCTTGACCGCAAGATAAATGTTCTTTACAATCTGGCTAGAGCATCTTATGGTAATGAGGAAAGTTTTTATAGGATGTATAATATATATAAGAACAACCCTTTTCGCTTACAGGTTGTGATTGTTCAGGATATAAGTAAGACAGCAGTGGCAATAACGAGAAGTTTGGGATTTTTTATAATGTTTTTGATGTTTAGTACTTTTAATATTTCTAATTTTATACTTGTAGAGAAAAGAGATAAAACTTTTTACAGAATTTTTGCCTCCCCTTTAAAGCCAAAAACTTATTTAGTGAGTAATTTCCTTTTAAATTTAATTATGACAGTTTTTCAAATAGCTTTCGTACTTTTATTTGTTACCTTTATATTAAACTTAGGCTTCACAAAAGCTACATTTGATGTCTTTTTAGTACTGGTTTCTTTTGGAATAGCTTCAATTGGTTTAAGCTCAATGATAGTTTCTTTTTCACCCTCTACAAGTTATTCTAATACCTTGTCTACTTTGATTATCATACCTACTTGTATGTTGGGGGGAGTTTTCTGGCCGCTTTATTTAATGCCTGAAACACTTCAAAAGCTTTCTGATTTTATACCACAGAAATGGGCAATAGACGCTATAGAAAAAATTCAAATGGGTGGTAGTTTAAGCAATGTTTATATCGATATAATTATACTTTTAGCCTTTGCCTTAACTTTTATTCTTCTAGGGATATATAAAATTAAAACTTCTGAAAAAATGGGAGATTTTATCTAATTTATATGTTATAATCAGACAAGGGGGACAGTTCCGTTTGCCTGAATTATTATTTTTGGAGTGGATGTAAATGCCTAGAAAGCCAAGAGTTAAAAGAAAGAGCGGGTATTATCATGTGATGCTGCGGAGAAATGAAAAGAAAAATATATTCAGAAGTAATGAGGATAAAAAGCGCTTTATAGAAATATTGGCAGAGAAAAAACTGGGCGGGAAGTTTTATTTAACTGCTTTTTGTCTTATGAACAACCACGTTCATTTGATGATCAAGGAAGGCAATGAGGATTTGTCAAGTTCTATTAAGAGGATTGCAGGAATTTATGCTTCTTATTTTAATAAAAAATACGATAGGGCAGGGCATTTATTTCAGGATAGGTTTAGAAGTGAGCCGGTTGGAAATGAGAGTTACGTTATAGGATTAGTAAGATATATTCATCAAAAACCAGTAAAAACGGGACTAGTGAAAGAGGAACCGTCCCCTTTGTCTGATTGGGTAAAGAGAAAGGAGAAAGGGTATGGGGCTTTTTGACCAGGTAAGATATCTACCAAGAGAAGTGAAAATTTTTGTGGCAACAGAAGCGCTTTTAGGTATAGGGATGGGAATTTTGGGCTTCGTGCTCAATTTTCATTTTTTAGCATTGAACATTTCACCTGAGGAGATTGGTGCTTTAAATTCGGTAGGTACTTTTGTTATGGGGCTTTTTTCACTGCCTGCAGGATTTATGGCAAGGCATTTTGGGAGGAAAAGGGTATTTATAACAGGGATTCTACTGATAGGATTGGGCTATTTGATGTTTGGAATTGGGACCACTCTTTATGCCTTTTATCCGGCCCAAGTAATACAGTTTATTGGGATCTCACTTTTGGTTTCTACAGAGATACAGCTTCTTTTTTCTTATGCCGGGACAAGTGAAACAGAGACTTTAAGCTACAGTCTTCTCTTTGCAGTTTTTACTCTTTTTAGCGGGATAGGCACTCTTATGGGAGGATTTATCCCGCAGTTTCTCAAGGATGGTACTACTAAATATCAGTGGTCAATATACATCTCTGCCCTGGCCATTTTTTTGTTGGCGATTTTAAGAGGAGTATTCTTGCCCTGCCTTAATAACGATAACAATAGAGTAAAAGTAGAGAAAAAGGGCTTAGTGGAAAGTTTTAAAGAGCAGTTGAACAGCAAAATAATAACTTTGACGTTGTATCTTTTTTTGATGGGGATAGCATTTTCATTGGTTATACCTTTTCAGAATGTCATAATAAAATTTACTACAGGGTGGCACGATGAAGCTGTCTCTTATGTTTTGACTGCCAATGGGATAATTCTGTTCTTTGCTTCAATAATAATGCCTTGGCTTATAAATGAGGTAGGAATAATTAGGTCTTATTACTACGTGTACGCTATAAACATAGGGATGGCTTTTATTCTTTACTTTAAGATGCTTCCCATTGCTTTTGTGTTAATTTTCCTTTTGAGGAGTGGCAGTTTTACACTTTTTCTCAATATGGTGGACAGCCAGACGATGTCGGCTGTAGAGGAAGATAAAAGAGATTTTTTTGGAGGTGCAAGGACTTTTCTAAGGAGTATAGGAGGTGCTATTGGAAGCTTTATAGCAGGGTACGTAATTCAAAGGGGTAAGAGCACATTTCCTTTTCTTATTACTTCTCTGATTCTTTTGATAAGTTTTGTGTACTTTGAATTTTTGGTGAAACCCATTTTTGTAAAAGAAATCGAAAAAAAGGGGGAGGGCATGTAGCTATACTAAGTGGCAAGCTACATAATGCCCTCCTCCTACATCTCTTAATTCAGGCACTTGCTCTTTGCATATCTCTTTTGCAAAGGGACATCTTGTGTGGAATTTGCAGCCTTTTGGCGGATTTGCAGGACTTGGTATATCACCCTCCAGTATTATTCTTTCTCTTTTTAGGTCAGGGTCAGGTATTGGCACTGCAGAGAGAAGTGCCTGCGTGTAAGGATGCAGTGGATGGTCAAATAACTCGTCTCTTGAAGCCATTTCAACAATGGTTCCGAGGTACATTACTGCTACTCTCGTGCTTATGTGTTCTACTACGCTCAAATCGTGAGAGATAAAAAGATAAGTAAGACCTTTTTTCTCCTGCAAATCCATCAAAAGGTTAATTATTTGAGCCTGTATAGAAACGTCCAAAGAAGATACAGGTTCGTCCAAGACTATAAATTCAGGATCTAAAATCAGTGCGCGTGCTATTCCTATTCTCTGTCTCTGACCGCCAGAGAATTCATGAGGATATCTATCTACGTGGTAAGGTGCCAGACCGCACATTTCTAACGTTTCTATTACTCTATCCCTCAGTTCTTTTTTTGAAATAAGGCCATGGTCTAACAGGGCTTCTCCTACTGCATCGCCTATTCTGAGTCTGGGGTTTAGAGAACTGAAAGGGTCCTGGAATACCATCTGCATTTTTGGGCGAAGTTTTCTAAGTTCAGTTTTTTTGAGGCTGTGTACTGGGATTCCTTTAAATAAAACTTCGCCTTCCGTTTTGTCATAAAGCCTTATTATAGTACGACCTACTGTGCTTTTTCCACAGCCGGATTCTCCCACAAGACTTAGAGTTTCACCCTTGTTTATAGTGAAACTTACTCCGTCTACGGCTTTTACGTATCCTATTGTGCGTTGTAGAACTCCTCCTCTTATAGGAAAATACTTTTTCAAATTTTTTACCTCAATCAATGGTTCGCTCATTTTTTCCACTCTCCTTCGTACAGCCAGCAGGCTACTTTATGGCCATTTTCGTCAGCGACAAGAGGAGGGATCTTTTTGCGGCATACGTCCATAGTGTATTCACATCTGTCGCTGAAATAACAGAAATCCCCAAGTCCTATAGGGTTAGGTACCTGCCCAGGTATGGTATAAAGTCTTTCTTGTCTTCTTCCAATCACAGGTTTTGCTTTTAAAAGGCCTCTTGTGTATGGGTGTTTGGGGTTTTTGAAAAGTTCTCTGACTGGAGCTTCTTCTATGACTTTTCCTGCGTACATTACTACAACGTAGTCTGCCATTTCGGCGACAATTCCTAAATCGTGGGTTATGAGCATAAGAGCCATTCCCTTTTCTTCTTTTAGTTTTCTCAATAGGTCCAGTATCTGAGCCTGTATGGTAACGTCTAGAGCAGTTGTAGGCTCATCGGCGATCAAAAGTTTGGGGTCACAGCTTATGGCCATTGCTATCATTATACGCTGTCGCATTCCGCCGCTTAACTCATGAGGATAGCTTGTCATGATCTGTTCGGCGCGGGGAATACCCACCTGTTTTATGAGTTCTACTGCTTTATTCCACGCTTCTTTCTTGGTCATGTGTTTGTGAAGCATTAAAGGTTCCATCAGCTGGTCTCCTATTGTGAGAACGGGGTTTAATGAGGTCATTGGCTCCTGGAATATCATTCCTATTTCATTTCCTCGAATTTTTCTCATTTCAGCATCGCTTAATTTAAGGATATCTCTTCCATCAAATATTATCTCTCCACCTTCAATTCTTCCAGGAGGCGACTGTATAAGCCTCATTAAAGAAAGAGCAGTTACACTTTTCCCACATCCTGATTCCCCAACGACGCAGACGGTTTCACCCTCGCGAATTGAAAAACTGACATCATTTACTGCTTTTACAACACCTTCTTCGGTATAAAAGTAAGTTTTAAGATTGCGAAATTCTACAATATTTTTTGCCATTTCAACTCCTCCTAAATCTTTTGTCTTGGGTCAAAAGCGTCCCTTAAGGCATCGCCTATGAAGTTAATAGCAAGAACGGTAAACATTATAGCGATACCTGGTGGGATCCAGAGCCACGGACGCTTTGCAAAGTCTATCATATTATTAGCAGCAGAAAGCATGTAACCCCAAGAAGGTGTTGGAGGCACTACGCCTAAACCAAGAAAACTTAAAGTAGACTCTGCAATTATAGAGCTTGCCACTCCTAATGTTCCAGCGACAATCACTGTTGGTAGCACGTTGGGGAAAAGATGCTTTATTATCTTTTTGGTGTCTCTCAAACCCAAAACTTCTGTTGCCAGCATGAATTCTTGCTCTTTTAAACTTAAAATCTGGCTTCTCACAAGCCTTGCAACACCAACCCATGAGATGATACCTAATATGAACATGACGTAGTATATCCTGTGGGCTGGAGGTATTTTTAAGTCCGACATTATGGCACCCATCACTATCAATATTGGAAGCCCGGGCATAGCGTATATGATGTCTGCGATTCTCATTATTATGACATCAAGCCATCCCCCGTAATATCCAGAGATAGACCCCAAAGTTACTCCAATCAACAGGAGTATCAAAGTAGCAGCTATACCTATAGTGAGAGAGATTCTTCCTGCGAGCATAAGCCTCAAGAGAACATCTCTTCCTAGATTATCTGTTCCAAGCCAGTGTTCTTTGCTGGGAGGCTGATTTGCTTTTGTCACATCGGGTACGTCCTGATGTGGTGAAAAATAAGGCCCTACAAAAGCGAACAAAAACATAATTGTAAGTATTATCAAACCGAGTATGGCATACTTATTCCTTATAAAACGGTAAAAAGCGTCCTGCCAGAGGGAAGTACCACCTCTTTTTTTGTTTCTTTTCTTCGTGTAATCTAGAGTCGGAGTAGGTCTTTCCAAATCATATCCCTCCTTATTTAAGCCTTACCCTAGGATCGGCTATTCCGTATAATACGTCTGCCAGTATATTTGCAAGAATTGTGAGTACGGTTATTAACATGGTGTATCCCAAAAAGAGAGGATAATCCCTTACGTAAATTGCCTGTAGGACTACCTTACCGATTCCGGGCCAATTATATATTCTTTCTGTTATCATTGCTCCTGCAAAGAGGCTTGGTATTTCAAGTGTGAAAAGAGTTATCAAAGGCAAAAGAGCATTTCTTAAAGCGTGTTTGAAGATAACAGTTCTTTCCCTTAATCCTTTCGCTCTTGCTGTCCTTATATAATCCTGCTTTATAACTTCCAGCATATTGGATCTAAAGTAGCGGCTTAAACCTCCCACGCTTATTAAGGTTAGAGTTGCAACAGGGAGTACCATATGCCTTGCAACATCTACTATATGAGCCCAACCGGTATAGTTAGAACCGGTAGTTATCATGCCCCCCACGGGAAACCATCTTAAATCGACGGCGAAGTACTTTAAAAGCAATAATCCAAAGAAGAAAGAAGGCAGTGAATATAGTAAAAAGATTAAAATGGTGGCCACTGTGTCAAAGAAAGAGTACTGTCGGACTGCCGAGTATATGCCTATTATTGAGGCGATCAGCCATTCAAAGAACATTATGGCAACTCCTAAAAGAAAAGAGTTCCATATGAAGTCGTTTATCACACTTATGACAGGCTTTTTGAACATTAAAGAGTCTCCCATTTCGCCTCTTAGCATGTTTCCAGCCCATCTTAAGTATCTTTCTGGCAAAGGCTTGTCAAGGCCATATAATGACCTTAACTGTTCCATCCTTTCAGGAGTCATTTTAGGGTTTTCAAACTGTCGTGTAACATAATCTCCGGGAGCGAGAGCAAAAATTAAAAATATTATTATGGATGCACCTATTAGTGTTGGAATACTTTGCAAAAGCCTTCTTATTATAAACTGTGTCATCAAATCCCCTCCTAAATGCATTGGAAAAGCCCGGCCCAAAGTCCGGGCTTTTCTTCCCTAATTTAATACTGAAGAATTTCTGCTTGATAGAGCGAGTAGGTGAAGTCTCTAAAGGATGAAATCTGGAATCCTACTACTCTCATGTTCTTGGCATTGAGGTCATGTCTCTGGTACATGAAGATGTAAGGTAAATCTTCGTTGAGCACTTTGTAAAGCTCATGATAGAGCTCTTTGCGCTTATTCATATCTAATTCTTCACGAGCTTTTACGAGAAGCTCATCAACTTTTGGATTGGAGTAACCATTTCTGTTCTGTGAACCTTTGGAGTGGAATATATTGTATGGGTCTGGTTCAGCACCTAAACCCCAAGCCATGAAGTACATGTCAAAAGTCTTTTCTTTGGCTTTCTTAATTTTATCAACTATTAAGTTAAACTCCATGGGTTCTGCTATAAACTCAATACCTAATTGTTTGTAGTTTTCAACAGCAATTGGCACTAAAGCGTCGTTAACAGGGTTTGGTGTTGATTGCAGGAAGTGAATTGTGAACTTTTCACCATTCTTATAGCGATACCCATCAGGTCCTAACTTCCACCCTGCCTCTTCAAGGAGCTGTTTTGCCTTTTCTGGGTCGTAGTTATATGGATTTATTTCATTTTCAGGTGGATATGCCCAGGACACTTTTGATTGAGGAACGTTTCTCACTTCTGCCAATCCCTGGTATACTGCATCAACTATAGCTTTTCTGTTAAGACCGTATGTCAGAGCCTGGCGCACTCTTACATCCTGGAATTTTGGCTGATAGAAGTTAAAAGCGATATAGCCATATCCGTTTGTGGGCAACAGTGCATAGTCCACAAATCCAAGGCTTTCAAGGAGCTCTACATTGTCCTTTTTAGCTGTGATGTTAGAAGTTTCATAGTCTGTTTCTCCTGCCTGTAACATCTGAACTGCTGTTTCGTCTGTAGTTGTCTTGAAGATGAGGTTCATTATTTTAGGTTTACCTTTCCAGTAGTGCTCATTTGCTACTAAGCGCACTTCCTGACCAGGTACGAATTTATCAAATACATATGGTCCCGAACCAAGTGGATTTTGCATTAAAGCTTTTACGCCCTCAAGATTTCCCTTCTTAAAGTCTTTTCCGTAGTAATGCTTTGGAATAACGGTTATAGCTAAGTCTGGCAAACTGGTTCCCATGAGTTTTTCCAATTGAATTTGTATTGTGTAGTCATCTAAGACCTTTATACCTTCAATTTTGTCTGCATTTCCTTGATTATACTCCTTAAATCCTACTATGCCTGCGGTAGAAAGGTCATATGGACCATCATAGGTTGGATCTGCTACTACATAATATGAGAATTCTACATCATGAGCAGTTAAAGGTGTACCATCGCTGAATTGTACCCCTTTTCTTAAGTGGAACGTTACAGTGTTATTGTCCTTGTCTAAATCCCACTTCTCTGCTAAGCCAGGTATATATGTTCCGTCAAAGTTTACTTCTATTAAGCTGTCAAATATAGCGCTTAAGACGTAAGCATCATAGGCTGTCTCATAAAAGAGTGGGTTAAATGTTCCTGCTGGCTCATGCAGACCTATTATGAGAGTATCCACACGAGTTTTTGAAGCTTCTGGTATTTTTGAAGGGTCTTTTGCTTTTGTCCAGTTGTCGCTGTCCTGGACAGAAGCTGTTGGAGTCGTTTGTTCTTGCTTGGGTTGTTCGGATGGTTGTGTCTCCTGTGGTTTGCTGCAAGCAGATAGGACAACTGATAGGGCGAAGACGAGCACCACTAAAAGAGGAAGCCACTTCTTTCTTAGCATCTTCAAAAATCCCCCTTACCTTTAATTTTGTTTTTAATCTGTAGACGATTACTATTATAGCATATTTAATATTGGTTGGCAATACAGCTGCTAAAAATGTAAAAGTTTTGTGAAAAAATTTATTTTTTTGGAATGCGATTTGAAAAATGTTAAAAAATTATGAACAAATTTATCAACTTTTAAATTAGCTATTTAAATTTTATGTTTCTCCTTGCAAGTTTAGTATTAATTATTATAATTTTTTACAAAAAATCGATAAAACTTCAAAATAAATTGTAATAAAGACAAAGAAATTAAATTTATATATATCAAAAAGTGTGAAAATGGTTTTCAAAAATGATATAATTTAAAAATAATAAACTTATTTAACAAGGTATTAAAAATGCGAACATAAATTTTGAAACTGAATTTTCCAAGGGTTATTGAATTAATGGATTTTATTGAGTAATATAGTACTATAAAGGAACAAAAAGGATGGTGAGAGGCATGGGAGAGAATTTTATCCCGGAAATTACTTCGCCTTTGAGACAGAAAATGGTTTTGGTGCCTGAGATAATACATCAAAAGGCTTCTGGTATAAAGGTGTATGGGAAGCTAATAAAATCTTTGGTTTTTACTACAGATGTGGCTTTGATTAAGAACACTAATGCTAATGCTGTTTTGGCTGTATATCCTTTTACACCACAACCTGTAATTACTCATGCTCTCATAATGGCAGCTGACATACCTGTTTTCTGCGGTGTAGGGGAAGGGCTTACACAGGGGAAAAGAGTTATAAATCTGGCTCTTGATGCTGAATTCTCCGGTGCCATGGGTGTTGTTGTAAATGCTCCGACGGCGAATGATATAATAAAAAGATGAGAGCTACCATCGATATACCGATAGTTGTCACTATAGTGTCTGAGAAGGAGGACATAAAGGGGAGAATAGAGGCGGGTGCTACAATTCTTAATGTGTCGGGGGCTCAAAAGACTCCTGATATAGTGAAAAAGATAAAAGACATAGATCCTGATATACCGATTATAGCAACTGGTGGTCCTACTGAAGAGACAATTTTGAAGACCATAGAAGCAGGTGCCAATGCAATAACTTATACACCTCCAACAAATGCAGAGATTTTCTCGGAAATAATGGAAAAGTATAGGAAAGAAAGAGAGTGAATTTACATTGATAGGGCTTTTGCCCTTTTCTTTTTTATAAATTTTGTTCTCAAAAAAAGTTGTGATATAATTACTTTACAACTTTAAAGGAAAGGGGAGAGGATTATGCAATATAGAAAATTTGGGAAATTGGATGTGGCAGTGTCTGCATTAGGGTTTGGTTTGATGAGACTCCCTGTCATTGACAATGACAACAGCAAAATAGATGAAAAAGAAGCCATAAGGATGATAAGGTATGCAATTGACAATGGGGTTAATTATCTTGATACTGCCTGGCCTTATCATGGGGGCAACAGTGAAATAGTTGCAGGTAAAGCGTTAAAAGATGGCTACAGAGAGAAGACCTTTCTTGCAACTAAGCTTCCCACATGGCTTATAAATGAAAAAGAGGATATGGACAAATATCTAAATGAACAGCTCAAAAAGCTTCAGACTGACCATATAGATTTTTACCTTTTGCACGCTTTAGATAAAAACAAATGGGAAAATATGAAAAGAGTTGATGCCTTAGCCTGGGCTGAAAAGAAAAAACAGGAAGGAAAAATAAGATACATAGGTTTTTCGTTTCACGACGAGTTTCCCGTTTTCAAAGAAATAATAGACTATTATGACAGATGGGATTTTTGCCAGATACAGTACAATTACATGGACATAGATGTGCAGGCAGGAGAAAAGGGGTTAAAGTATGCTGCATCAAAGGGATTGGGAGTTGTAATAATGGAGCCCATAAGAGGAGGAAGACTTGCCAATCCTCCAAAAGCTGTGCAGGAGATATGGGATACAGCAAAAGTGAAGAGAAGTCCTGCTGAGTGGGCACTCCAGTGGCTCTGGAACCAGCCTGAAGTCTCTGTTGTTTTAAGTGGCATGAGCACTTTTGAGCAGTTGAAAGAAAATATAGAAAGCGCTAATAGGTCCGGAATTGGTACTTTGACTTCTGAAGAGCTAGAGATTGTGGCAAAAGTTAGAAATAAATACAAAGAGCTTTCTCCTATTGCTTGCACGGGATGTAATTACTGCATGCCCTGTCCAAATGGGGTCAACATACCGAGAAATTTCGAGCTTTACAATGAAGCGCATATGTACAATATTTATGAGGCGAATCGCAAAGCCTATGAGGATTTAGGGGATGCAAGAGCTAGCTCTTGTATAGCGTGCGGCAATTGTGAGAGCGTATGCCCACAGCATCTTCCGATTATAGAGTATCTTAAAGAGGTTGCCAGCTATTTTGAGGGGTAGGTTTTTGCTACCCCTAAATTTTAGGATAAAATGCTGTTGTAAAAAGCATTATTCCAAGGAGAAGGCATAGAAGGCTCAATGCTAGAATAATAATTAAGTAAAACTTTCTCTCCATTTTTTATCTCTCCCTGACGAAATCTCCCCAATGTTATAGACGTGGAGTAACACTATTTGGTTTCATTTTTACGTATTATTTTTTCTCGTGATTGTGAAGTTTTTCTGTGCAAGTTTACTTTTTGTTTTAAAAATGATAAAGGGGAATTTTATATGATTTACAAAAGATTTAACTCTCCGGTAGGTGTTCTTACAGTATTTTCTTCTGGCAAAGGTATATGCAAAATTGAGTTTGGAAATGAAAAATTTCCATTAGAGGATTTTGAAGAGGGAACCGATTTTTATATTGAAGAGTGCATTAAAGAGCTTGACCTGTATTTTCAAAAGAGGCTGAAGAATTTTAATGTGAAGCTGGATTTGCAAGGTACGAAGTTTCAGATGGCTGTGTGGGAAGAGACTTTGAAAATTCCCTATGGATCTGTTGTGACATACGGTGAAATTGCAAGAAGAATTGGGAAACCCAGAGCAGCGAGAGCAGTAGGGCAGGCCCTTAATAAAAATCCTATTCCCATTATAATTCCCTGTCACAGAGTTATTGGAAGCGGCGGAAACTTGACAGGTTTTGGAGGGGGGATTGAGGTAAAAAAGTTTTTACTTAAGCATGAAGGGGTTAAGATTGGTGGATGATAAGAAGAAGCCGGAGGGAATTGGATAAGAGCTTACAATGGCGCAATTGATAATAATTTTGTCAATTGTGCCATTATTTTTTATTGACCTTATGGTATAATGAGGATAGAAAGCAGGTGATGGGATGGAGTATCTATATAGACATAGCGGTTTATTTAAAGGAATACGATGAGGGATTTGTATATAATTTGTGGAATGAACTGGAGGATTTGCTTAAAAAGGATGTAGAGATACAGACAGGAAAGAAGGGAGAAAAGTGGTTAGAAAAGAAGTGGTGGGTTATGGATAAAAAGACTGTTGTAGATATATTGAATGAGATTGGACTTTTGTTAGAGCTTAAAGGGGAAAATCCTTTTAAATCAAGGGCCTATTACAATGCTGCGAGGGCAATTGAGCTTCTTGATGAAGATTTGGAGACACTTGTTAAAGAAGACAGGTTAAAAGATGTGAAAGGGATAGGAGAAGCGCTTAACAAGAAGCTTACAGAGCTTATCACCACCGGACGAATGGAATATTACGAAAAATTAAAAGAGTCGGTACCGCCTGGCCTCATAGAAATGTTAAAAATTCCCGGTTTGGGGCCTAAAAAAATAAAGACGCTTTATGAGAAACTTGGTATAACCACGATTGGGGAATTAGAATACGCCTGCCTTGAAAATAGACTTTTGAAGCTTCCAGGTTTTGGAGAAAAAACGCAGAAAAAGATATTGGAGGGAATACAGTTTGTGAAACAATATAGCGGACACCATCTCTACTTTGAGGCCTATGAAGAGGCTACTAAGATTAAAGAATACATCGATGGCACAGGGCTTGCCATCAAATCTGAAATTGCCGGGAGTTTGAGAAGGAAAAAAGAGATAGTCAAAGACATAGACATACTCGCAACTTCAAAGGAAGCTTTAAAGCTCATGGATGCATTTGTTAATTATGATGGAGTGAGGGAAGTAATTGCAAAGGGAGAAACTAAAACCAGTGTAGTTTTAAAGTCAGGGATAAACGTGGACTTAAGGGTTGTGAAGGAAGAGGAGTTTCCGTATGCTCTTCACCATTTTACTGGCAGTAAGGAGCATAATACTGCAATGAGACACAGGGCAAAGTCTATGGGTATAAAGATGAATGAATACGGACTTTTTAAGGGGGACCATCTCATAGAGTGTAAAGAGGAAGAAGAGATATTTTCTAAGCTTGGCCTTTTGTATATTCCCCCTGAATTGAGAGAGGACATGGGAGAGATTGAAGCAGCAGAAAAAGGGGAGATACCCGTCTTGGTAGAGGAAAAGGACATTAAAGGAGTCTTTCACGTGCATACCACTTACAGCGATGGGAGAAATTCTCTAGAAGACATGGTGAGAAAGGCAAGAGATCTGGGGTATAAGTATATAGCGATTACTGACCACAGCAAATCCGCCTTTTATGCAAATGGGCTTACTGAAGAGGTGCTTTTAAGACAGTGGGAAGAGATAGATGAATTAAATAAAAAATATCCTGATATAGTTATTTTAAAAGGGATAGAATCTGATATTTTGCCTGACGGGTCACTGGATTATGAAGAAGAAATTTTAAAAAGGTTTGATGTGGTAGTTGCTTCAATACATTCTCACTTCAGAATGAGCAAAGAAGAAATGACTAAAAGGGTTATAAAAGCGTTGGAGAATAAATACACTAAAATTTTAGGACATCCAACAGGTAGACTCCTGCTTGCCAGGGATAGTTATGAGATAGATATATATGAAGTGATTGAGGCAGCGGCTTACTATGGCAAAGTCATGGAAATCAATGCCAATCCTTTTAGATTGGACCTTGATTGGAGATACATAAAGTATGCAAAGGAAAAGGGGGTAAAATTTGCCATAAATCCTGATGCTCACAGTGTTGATGGACTTGAGGATGTCAAATACGGGGTGGGAATCGCAAGAAAAGGCTGGCTTGAGGCTAAGGATGTGATAAATACTTATGAAGTGGAGGAAGTTTTAAGTATTTTGCGCAATATCTGAAACTCTTCAGACTGCCTTAGTTTTAATGCAGTCTCTTAGACTGTTGAGAAAGTTTAAAAAGTGGCATTTTGTGTGTAAATGCGACTTGTTGCCAAAGCGGTAA
>NZ_JBNATX010000012.1:0-52537 GCF_049701115.1 Caldanaerobacter sp.
TTGTGTGTAAATGCGACTTGTTGTCAAAGCGATAACTAAACTTGGCGAACTTGAGAAGCGAAGGCGGGGCGAGCGAAGCGAGCGGCCACCTGAGCCTTTTGGCGAATTGGCCGGTACCCCGCCGGAGCCCGAAAAGTGAGCCTTAGTTTAGTCGCTTTGCAACTCCGGAGCATTAACACAAAATGCCACTTAAATTTAATATAGGTTTTGTTAACAAACTGAATCCGCCAATTAGTGGCGGATATCCTGTCTCATGAAAAGTGTAAAAGAAATTGCAAAAAGGAAAACACTAAGGGCAACAAGCCCGACAATCTGAGGCCAGATTAAAAGGAGACTTTGGTCAAAAGAAAGAGGAGTAGGTATTGCTCCAACTACCTGAGCAACTGTGAGTGGTCCTAAAGACCTTACATTTGGCGATAAGAGAGTAGTAACAACTTCTTGATACAGAGTAGTTGGCGAAATTCTTAAAAGGTATTGGTGAATCTGCATCTGACGGAACACCATCTGAGCCGGTCCTTCCGTATCTATCGGGACCAGAATATTTACTATCATGTCATAAAATAGCGCAAAGAAGAGCCACACAGCTATGCTGGCAAGAAGTGAAGTTGCCGGCTGTCTAAAGTATATAGAAAACAAAATACCTAAACTCAGCCATACTCCCACGTACAGGGCTGTAGCCAGCAAAAACACGATTATTCGCATTACTTCTTCAAACGTAGGAGGTATGCCAAAAAATAGTATGGCAAGCCCCATCACAAAAAAACCAAGGGCTAAAAAGAAAACTGTTATTATGAGAAGTGCTGCAATCCATTTCGACAAAATCACGTCATCTCTGTAAATAGGCTGAGCTATAAGCCTCATCAAGGTCCTTCGATTTATCTCCCCGTTTATAGCATCAAAAGCCATACCTATTCCCAAGAGAGGAGCTAAAAATCCTACGAACGTTATAAAAGAAGGCAATCTCCCATCAGACACAGTAAATACCTTTAAAAAAAGATACAAATCTCCCAGCGGAGTATCAGCTTTTGATACCGCATCTCTTATGGCCATTCCAGCAGTGTAGATAGAAGCAAGTGCTGTTAAAAATATTAAAGTCAAAAGTATATTAAATCTCCAGCTGTGAATGTGATCGGCAATTTCTTTTTTAATGAGAACTCTAAGTGAGTGGCGCATTTCATTGCACCCCCTCAAAATAGCGATGGTAAATATCGTCTAACCCATAGCTTTTAGGCACAAGCTTTCCAAGATTATAACCTTCTTTTACCACAACTTTAGCAATTTCACCAGAGACATTCTTTTCAGCATGGATAATTAAAGATTTCCCCTCTTTCTCTACTTTTTTCACGCCTTCTACCTCCATAAGTTTGGAAATAAGCTTATCCTCTATAGGATCAACAGCAACTTCAAAGGCATAAAGTTCTGCAGAAAACAACTCTTTCGCCAGTTCTGATACAGTGCCCTTTGCTATTAGCCTTCCTTTTACAAATATCCCTACTCTATCGCATATCTCCTGAACCTGATGGAGGTGGTGAGAAGACAAAAGGACAGTCATTCCACCTTCTTTGCTTAAATTCTTTATGAGCTCCAAAAATTCCTTCATTCCCTCCGGGTCAAGTCCTAAAGTCGGCTCATCCAAAATCACTATTTGTGGCCTTTTTATAAGAGCATCTGCAAGCCCCAGTCTCTGCCTCATCCCCCTTGAATATGCTCCCACTTTCTTGTCTTTAGCTTCAATAAGCCCCACCTTTTCAAGCAGTTCTTCTGCAGCTTTTATTGCTTCCTTTTCTCCCATACCGTTTAAAGCAGCAGTAAGCTTCAGATTCTCAAGTCCTGTCATGTCTTCATAAAACCCGACATCCTCGGGCAAATAGCCAACCCATTTTTTTACTTTAAGGGGCTCGCGCGTTGAATTGATTCCCAAAACTTTTACCTCTCCCTCGGTGGGCTCAACAAGACCCAGTATCATTAAAATAGTAGTGGTTTTGCCTGCGCCATTAGGCCCCAAAAGTCCAAACACTTCCCCCCTTTTTATCTCTAAATCCAGATGGTCGACGGCTGGCTGAGTACCATAGATTTTAGTAAGTCCTTTTAGCTCTATCACAGTTTCAGCCAATTTTACCGCCTCCCGTATTTCTCAATCAAATAATACAGAACACCTAAGGTTGCAGCAATAACAAGTACTGCTACAATTCCCCAACCCCAACTGGTTTTTACAGTAACTCTAAAAACGGCTTCATCGCTAGCTTCTGGAGTACTTGCCCTTATTGTAACCACGTAATCACCTGCTATAGCCTTCTTATCAGCGTGTATGGTAGCAGTAACCTCTTTTGTCTCGCCAGGTGCAAGTGTATCTATAGTATCAGGTTCAAAAGTTACCTGCCAATCCACAGGAGTATCAGCATAAAACTTTATCCTTGCTAGCTGTGCTGAACCTGTATTTTTCACCTGTAAAGTCACTTTTTTATCTCCACCCGCAACTATATCAGTTGAAAGGACTCCCGTAGGAGTAGTAAGCTTCAACCCATACGTTCCTCTTATAACAACTTCTAATGTAATAGAAGCGCTTGTATTTTTTGTTTCGGCTTTAATCGGTATCTTGTAAGTACCAGCTTTAACCTGAGATGGAGGTGTTATAGAAACGCGAATTAACTTTTGACTATTTGGCTCCACTGACACAGACGTTACTTCTTTACCTTCTACAGTAAACTGCACATTCCAACCGGGCTGCACATCAGCAATAAGAGCATAATTTTGTGTGTCCGGAGTCCGGTTTTTTAATTTAAGCTCATAACTAAAAGTAGACTTATTTGTTCCCTCCATATTGGGCTGATCTGTAGTCAACTCTGTCTGATAAGTACCCTGTTCCGTCACATTCACCGTAAGAGTTAAGACAGGGACTCCAGAACCTAAAAGTACTACTTTATAGCTTCCTTTATCAACTTTTAAAGGTACTTCCACAGTAAGGGTTATTGTTTGACTGTCGTTAGGCTTTACAGAAATCTCTTCAATTTTCCATCCACCAGCTGTCAAAGTAGTCTGCCATCCCTCAGGGGCTTTTACACTCAAAGGAATATTTTTAATTTGACCAGATTTATTTTGAATGTCTATACTATAGGAAATAGTTTCTCCAGGTGTAACAGCTATGTTTACATAAGGTGTAAAGAAGGTAACTCCGGAGACATCAGCATAAGCAATATTATTCCAACTAGCAAATACCATAAGAAAGGTTAAAAGCAATGTCAATACTTTAACAACTTTCATTTCTTTAACCCCTCCTGTATCAAATTTTAATAATGGCCGTAAACGTTTTATAAAAGTAAATACTCCCTGTCCTTTATTATAAATACATTTAAAAAAACCTGTCAACTTTTATAAAAAAAAGAAAAAGCGCTTCTCCTGCACTTTTTCACTCTCCAAAACAATCTATACATACTTTTTTACCATCTTTTAATCTTATTCTATGCTCTCCCGCATACTCTCCACATATTTCGCATTTAATAGATGGATATATCCGCGCTTTTGAAGGTATTTCATAAGGGGGCACTTTAAAATCAAAAATTTCCTCTAATGGAGCATTAAGTAAGTATTCCATCCACTTCTTTCTGTCATTAGTGTGATTGAAAGCCTTTAATACTATCCTAACACCTTCTCCAGTATCTCTTCTAAAAAATGTAAATGCCTGCTTGCCTTTATCTTTAAAAATCAGATTCCCTTTCCCAAAAGTACACCCTGTTATATACTGAATAGCATCTACACCACAAGCATTGTTCTCTGTAATACAAACAATTTCTTCGTCTTTAGAAAAAGAAAGATTTAATAGTTTAACTGCCGCTTCACTGGCTCTAAAACCTATTGCAAGTCCTGGGCATTCGTGTCCGTGAAAGGAAACACACTCCTCCCAAAGCTTTTTGTCCATAAAACTCCTCCTCTGCTTTTACAAACTATCTTCTGGGGTTACACTGTCTAATTCATACACGTAAGGTTTTATATCCAAAATAGGACTATTATCAAGGGCATCAACTCCTTTGACGTACAGCTTATTACCCTCCACCTTTACAAGGTCTGCCACACAAAAGGCTATAGGATTGGGTCTATTAGGCGAACGCGTAGCAAAAACTCCCTTTATCTCCGGTCCCCACGGAGTAGCTGTTTTTATCACATCTCTTCTCCCTAAATGGCACCAGTAAAGAACTATTATGTGCTTCTTCTCTTCTATATTTTGAATTCCTTCCTGAAACTCAGGATATATTTCCAGTATAGCTTCCTCATTCCTAACCCTTCCTTGATGAGGAGCTTCCCCTTTCCTTTTATAAGGACTATGTATAATACCTATAGGCACTAGCTCCACAGCAATTCTCCCTTCCTTCCCTCTAAACTATAATAAAAATTCAGACGGGAGGGACGGTTCCTCCTGTCTGAAACTCAGACGGAAGGAACCGTCCCCCTTGTCTTAAGCTGTTAAAGTGGAATGACAACGGGTATTCCTCGGCAGGTTTCTACTGCAACAGGGATCCCATATACAGCCTCTATGTTTTCTTCAGTCATAACTTCCATTCCACCATAGGCAAAAATGGTATTGTCTTTTAAAAGCAAAAATTTATCTGAAAACCTCAAAGCCAAATTCAAATCGTGAATTATTACAATTGCGGCGATATTCTGCTCTTTTACAGTATCTTTTATAATTTTTAAAACCTCAATCTGATTTTTTAAATCCAAATTATTCGTAGGCTCATCTAATAGCATGACAACTGGTTGCTGCGCCAAAGCCCGCGCTATAACCACTTTTTGCAATTCTCCACCGCTTAATTCATTTAGGTATCTTAAAGCAAGTTTTTCTAAGTCAAACTTTTTTAAAACCTCATTTACAATTTTTATGTCCTTTTCAGCAACATCCCACTTTATATAGGGCTTTCTCCCCAAAAGAACAGCATCAAATACTGTAAACCGGCCATTTTCATTTCTTTGAGCGACATACCCAATTTTCTTTGCAATTTCCACCCTTCTGAGCTTTGAAATTTCGTGTTTTTCAATGTATATAGTACCTTTGTGAGGCTTCAGAATCCTGTTTATACACTTTAAAAGAGTAGACTTCCCGGCTCCATTGTTCCCTAAAATGGACAGAACTTCTCCTTTTTCGAGATGAAATTTCACATTTCTTAACACAGGAACGCTGGTGTAACTGAATTCTATACCATCTATGTTTAAAATCACCTTCTATACCCCCTAGAAAGCACATATAGGAAAACCGGGGCACCTAGAAAGGAAGTGATAGCTCCAACAGGCAAAACCACCGGAGAAATTATCGTCCTGCCCAGAGTATCTGAAGCAAGAAGTATCAGTGCACCTATTGCCGAAGACGCGGGAATTAGAAACCTGTGGTCTCCTCCAATCAATCTTCTCATAATGTGTGGCCCTACAAGCCCTACAAACCCTATTATACCTACAAAAGAAGTAATTACTGCAGCCACAAGAGAAGACATAAACATCCCGTAAAGCCTTGTTTTCTCGACTTCTACCCCTAATCCTTTTGCCGTCTCCTCTCCGCTATCTAAAGCATTGTAATTCCAGCGATTTAACATAAAATATACAAGTGAAATCCCTACTACAACAGACATTATGGTCAAATCTCTCCAAGAAGCTCTCCCTAAGTCTCCAAATGTCCAAAAAACTATTGAGGCTACTTTTACATCATCCGCAAAGTACTGTAAAATCATTGTTATAGCAGAAAATAAGGAACCTAATGCTACTCCTGCAAGCACCATCGCTTCAGGGGTTACCCTGAAATTTTTTGCCAGAATAAGCACAACTAGAGTAGAACCCATAGACCCCAAAAAAGCAAAGATGACCACAAGATAGGGATTGTTTATTATTACAGAATCAGGATTTGTGGTGCTCCCTGCCCCAAATAAGATAATGGCAACTGCCGCTCCAAAAGCTGCACCCTGTGATATCCCTAAAGTAAAAGGGGACGCCAAAGGATTTCTCAATATGCTTTGTGTGACACACCCAGCTACAGAAAGTCCTACTCCTGCCACCATAGCTGATAAAATTCTCGGCATCCTTATATTCCACACAATTACCCTAAACCTTTCTTCTCCCTGTCCTATTAAAGTTTTCATTACATCCTTCACACTAAGTCCTGCAGAACCAGCATTTATAGCGTATGCAGCAAGAAAAAAAGTTGCCAACACAGTAAAAACTATTATCCATATTTTTCTTCTTATATAATAATTGTAACTTTTCGGTAGTGCTTCTGATATTAACTGTCTCAAGACTTCATCCCCTCATCTTTATAATTCCCCCACAAAAGTGGGGGAATTATCTTTCATTATACCTTAAAATTTAATTTTTTCAAATCCGCCATATACTTCCTTCATCTTATCATATAGAATTTTTCCTTTATCTCCGAAAAACTTGCTATATATTTCTGTAGCTTTATTCACAGGATCTATATCGCTAAATTTCTCCGGGTATAATACCTTACCAACCCAATAAGCATCAACCAAAGCAGTATCTATGTTTGTATTGTATTGATTGTAAGGAAGAATTCCATATATGTTGTCGTTTTTAAAAGCCTTTAAGTTTTTGTAAAAATCAGGATTTTTCTGATAATCTTGCTTGACCAACTCAAGATTCCCCTCATCAATGAAGATTATATCTGGATTCCAAGCCAGTAACTTCTCTTTTTCTACCATTATACTACCCTTTTGTCCTAAAGTATCAGCTACATTTTTAGCATTAACCGCCATAAAAGGAGGATAATTTCCTTGGGTGCTTTCTATGCCATGAGCTCCCTTAAACCCTAACGCTCCTACATAAACCGTTGGTTTTTTATCATCAGGAACATCTTTCGTCCTGTCCTGCAAATCCTTTTGTACTCCCTTTATATAATTAACTAGCTCTCTTGCTCTATCCTCTTTTCCTAAAACTTTGCCTATGATCTCTAGGGATGCATATACATCTTCTTCAAAAGTTCCTAATTTACCATAACTTAAAACAATCACCGGAATGCCTGTTTTTGCTTGCAAGTCATCGGCTTTCGATTTATCTAACAAAGATATAACAAAAATAACATCCGGATTTACCTGTACTAATTTTTCAGCATCTGGTGTGGAATCAGGACCTCCCTGCCCAATGGTGGGAAGCTTCGCAAACTCTTCCTGGAAAAGCATATTGTAGGTTCTGCCGTTAGCTAATTTTTTGTCTATGTTTTCAACCCCTGCAATTCTGTCAATACCATCAACATAAGTCACAAGCCTTAAAGCCCCTGGACCAATAGCAACCACCTTATGTACTGGCTCTTTTACTTCTACCTGTCTTCCTACCAAATCTGTAACCGTTATAGTTTGAACTGTCTCTTTAGAAGTCTCAGAAGTCTGTGTTTGATTCTGTGAAGACTTACTGCAAGCCGTTAAAGACATAACAATTATTAGCAGTATAGCTAGCACAACGTTTAACCTGTCAAATCTCCTTAACATTTCTGCACCTCCACTAAAATTTTCTAATTACATTTGTACACTGTATACTTTAGTTTTAATTTAGTGCTACTTTTATAAAAATTATAACACGTTCAATATAAAAAAACAATAAGGTGCTAAAAATTTTTCATCCTAATATAGAGTAAAATCCCTTTACTAAAACACCATTTTCTTCTAAAAGCTTTCGTATTACCTCCTCATCCTTTTTATCATACATTATCGATATCCCGCAACTTAAATCTATAGACCTTGGCGTTGGCACCACTCTATACCATAAATTTTCTCTCTTTAAAATCTCCTCTGCCATCATGACATAATTCACACTTGGAAAAGCTATATAATTGCCTTTCATTTTTTCCCTCCTAAAATTTTTGTTGAAAAGCTTTAAAAAATGTTATAAAATAAACAAGTGGGAGTAGATAGGCGCTGGTGTGCCTCCTAGACTTCAAATCTACGGTCTCGCTATTTAAGCGAGAGGTGGGTTCGATTCCCACATACTCCCGCCATCTATTGATAATAAGCCCATGGTGGGCCCATGGGCTTAATTCTTTGTTTCTCTTGCCAGAACTCTTACATCTCCTATTCTTTTAGTCAGTTTAATAGAATCAAAGTGTTCCAAAATCGCCATAGCATATTTTCTGCTGGTATCTAACAGATCCCTATAAACTGCCAAAGTGATTTCCTTATTTTCCTTAAGATAATTTATCAGCACATTTTGAGCTTCTTCATAATTATCTTTTGAAAGTAAAATTTCTTCATCAAGTTTAATTAGTTCCCCTATACTAACCAAATATTCTACCATAGGAATTATTTCAGGATACCCTTCTAACTCGGAAAGTTTCGGAGGTTCAAATCTTGAGTCTTTATAAATTTTTATTATTTTTTCTTTCAACTTTTTCTGTTCTTCATTAAGTTCAATTTTAAAGTCTTTTAAAGCTATTAATTGATTTTTTATCTTTATTGTCCCTTTATTTTCCATTAATTCAAAGATCCAGTCGCAGAGCTTAGATTTAATATCTCCAAACAGCTTGTTTTTTAGCTCTTCTTTTGAAATACCTTCTTTTAAAGGGTTTTTTCTGTGAAAATCCTCGAGTATTTCTTTTGTTTTCAAACACATCTCTTCATACTTTTCCCGATGATAAAAATAATCTTTTTCTTCTAACTTTAGTTTAATCAAATTTTTAAGAGAAAATTTACCTATATCAACCACATTTGCCTTTCTCTTAATTTCTTCTTCTGACAATGGCAACAGTGACTCATACACTAATTTCTCTATCACAAATTCATCACCAAGTTTTTCAATGTTAGTAAGCGTTTCAATGACCTTTACATCAAATCTTTTGTGTTTTTCCGGACTCGGATCTAATATGATACCTCCTCCTATTGTAAGCATGGGGGAATAAGTTCTAATGACAAACTTATCTTTTCTCAATACAGATATATAATCCTCCAAGTAAATCTGCGCATAACAGCTTTCTCCACCATGTAGCTCATCCCTATCAAGCAACACTGCTCTTCCTATTACTTCTGAAGCACCTGTATAAAATCTTATTCTTTCTCTATTTTTAAGAGTTTTTGCTTCTTTTAAAAGAGAGAGCTTTACATCTATCATAGTAGAAGGGATAATGGTCTCAGGAGGAGCTATTACATCTCCTCTTTCTATCTCTTCTACCTTGACATTTGCTAAATTTATTGCAGTTCTCTGCCCTGCAAAAGCACACTCAACATTTCTTTCATGTACCTGAAGGTTTCTCACTCTTGACTCGATCATCTTGGGATAGATCATCACTTTATCTCCGACTTTTATTTTTCCAGATATCAAAGTACCGGTAACTACAGTCCCAAAGCCGGCAATAGAGAAAACTCTGTCTACAGGCAGGCGAAATATCCCCTCTGAACTTCTTTCCTTAACTTTTTGCGCCAATTCATCCAGTGTATTTACCAAAATATCCAATCCTTCTCCTGTAACAGACGATACATAAACTATTGGTGCGTTCTCTAAGAAAGTGCCTTTTAAATTTTCTCTCACATCTTCCTCCACTACTAAAAGCCAATCTTTTTCTACCAAATCACATTTTGTCAGCACAATTACTCCGGCTTTTATATCGAGAAAAGAGAGTATATCCAAGTGTTCTTTAGTCTGTGGCATTACTCCCTCATCAGCAGCAATAACAAGCATGACTATATCTATACCATGAGCTCCTGCCAGCATGTTTTTAATAAATTTTTCATGGCCTGGCACATCAATTATTCCTGCTCTTATTCCAGAAGGTAAATCAAAATAAGCAAATCCCAGATCAGTGGTAATCCCCCTTAATTTTTCTTCCTTGAGTCTATCTGTATCCCTTCCTGTAAGAGCTTTTATCAAGGTCGTTTTACCGTGATCAATATGTCCCGCTGTGCCAATTATAATATTTTTCACTGGCACACCTCCGCTATTTCTTTTAAAGCACGAAGAATTACCTCTTCATCCCCCTCTAATAAAGTCCTCACATCTATTGTGACAACGCCATCAACTATACGGGTTATTATAGGAATATCTCGTATTCTTAGCCTTTTTTCTAAATCTTCAGCATCAAACCCTTCCATCTCCAAAGTAACACCATAAGAAGGCAAACTCTCCTCTGGCAGTGATCCTCCCCCCGACAGGGATGCAATTTCTACAACCCTTGATTTAACCTTAGGAATTGTTAAAACAAGCTTATTTAAGATAGCTGCCTTTTTATATAATTGGGAAGCTTTTGCAGTCAACATCTTTAGAGTGGGGATGGCTTCTACTGGATCATAATCCCTATAGATTCTTAATACACTTTCTAAAGAAACCAGACAAAGTTTATCTACTCTCAATGCCCTTGTAAGAGGATTCTTTTTCATAAGGTCAATGTATTTTTTCTTTCCCACGATTATCCCTGCCTGTGGTCCTCCCAAAAGCTTATCTCCACTGAAAGTGACAATGTCCACACCTGCTTTTATAACTTCCTGAACGGTTGGTTCATGAGGTAAACCGTATTCTCTTAAATCTACCATAACTCCGCTGCCCAAATCCTCCATTGTGGGAATATCGTACTTTCTCCCAATCTGAACCAATTCCTCAGTTGCTATGTCATGGGTGAAACCTACAATCCTGTAGTTGCTGGTATGAACTTTTAAGAGAAGAGCGGTATTCTCAGTAATAGCATTTATATAATCAAAATCGTAGGTCTTGTTTGTGGTTCCCACTTCTTTTAAAATGGCTCCACTTTGAAGCATTACATCGGGAATTCGAAAAGATCCTCCTATTTCAATAAGCTGTCCCCTTGAAACTATAACTTCCTTTCCCTTAGCAAGGGTGTTAAGAGCAAGGAGCACAGCAGCTGCATTATTATTTACGACCAAAGCCGCTTCCACATCCAAAAGTTCACACAAAAGATTTTCCACATGGGAATACCTGGATCCCCTCTCTCCCTTTTCCACATCATACTCTAAAGTGGAATATCGAAAGGCTATATCTAACAGATGTTCTTTCACTTGAGGAGGGAATAGAGCTCTTCCAAGATTTGTGTGTAGAATAATTCCTGTTCCATTCACTACCCTCCTCAAGCTCATTTTCTTTTTCTCTTCAATATGGTTTACCACATCTTCTAAAATTTTTTCTATGTCAATCTTTTTCACTTCTCCCCTTCTAATTTTTTCTCTGTACCTTTCGAGGACTTCCCTTATACAGTTTTTGACTACTTCCCTTTTATTGAATTTTAAAAACTCACTTATTTTCCCTTCTCTGAGTATCTCATCTACTGAGGGTAGTTCTTTGTACAAGTCTTCCATAGCGCAACTCCTCTCTTCGGAGTTATCTGACATAAATATCGTATTCTTGCTTTTCTTTCACCCTTCCTACAATAAAAGCTCCAAATTTTAACTTTTTATTAAGCCTTTGGTAAAGCTCCTCTGCTTTCTCTTCTGACACTGATATTAACAATCCTCCTGAAGTTTGAGGGTCAAACATAAGGTCAATGACCTCGTCTTCTTCCACCTCTATGCAAACTTTCCCTTTCAAATATTTTTTGTTCCTATAACATCCCCCAGGGATTAACCCCATTTGAGCCAATTCTCTCGCCCCTTCAATCAAAGGAATAGAATCTTTATCAAATTCAATAGTAACACCGCTGGAAAAAGCCATCTCATAGGCATGCCCTAAAAGTCCAAAACCTGTTATGTCGGTGCATGCGTTAACTCCAACCTCTTTCATTATTTCAGAAGCCTCTTTATTTAAATATTTCATAACTTCCACTGCCAATAAATATGTTTCAGATGGGCACATTTCTCCTTTTATGGCAGTATTTATAACACCAATTCCCAGGGGCTTTGTGAGAATCAGCACATCTCCCGGTTTAGCAGTAGAATTTTTTATCACCTTCTCAGGATGCACAATTCCTGTGACGCTCAATCCGTATTTAGGTTCTTCGTCCTCAATAGTATGGCCTCCTGCTATTAAAGCTCCAGCTTCTTTCACTTTGTCATTTCCACCTCTTAACACTTCTTTCAGCACGTCAATGTAAGCAGCGGGAAAACACACCACGTTTAGCGCAAGCAAAGGAACTGCACCCATGGCATATACATCACTTAAGGCATTTGCCGCCGCAATCTGCCCGAAGTCATAAGGGTCATCCACCACAGGAGTAAAATAGTCAACTGTATGGACTACCGCAATGTCTTCCTTTAATTTGTACACAGCAGCATCATCATTGGTATTCAAGCCAACTAGCAAATTTTCATTCCAAGAGACTTCTAACTGGCACAGAACCTGTGCCAAGGCCTCAGGGCCAATCTTAGCTGCTCAACCAGCGCTT
Organism: Caldanaerobacter sp.; assembly: GCF_049701115.1. Lineage (NCBI taxonomy): Bacteria > Bacillati > Bacillota > Clostridia > Thermoanaerobacterales > Thermoanaerobacteraceae > Caldanaerobacter > Caldanaerobacter sp. The sequence continues at coordinate 12,305 of NZ_JBNATX010000012.1, forward strand.
TTTGACAATTGTGTAAGCTTTATTCTCTCTATCATAGCTAATACCTCCTTTCTATTTTGTAAATTGGCCCAGGGCCTTGTCACTATGAAAATTACCGCCTGTTGAGAATTTCTAATGCTTTTTCATAATCCTCTTTGCTTACAAGTATAACAGGCCCTGTACAGCCCATACCACTCTCTGCATAAATTCCTTTTTCCCATAAGAGTTTCACCATATCTTCAAGCTCCAGAACATCAATCCCAGAGATCTCTTCTGTAACTGGTTTTTTCTTAGGTATTTTAATAGAAATTTGCTTCTCTGATATTTCTCTACTCTTCAACCCTTTTATTACATCCCCAAATCCTGCTCTTTTAACTAATTCAAACTCTTTTGATGCAATTTCAAAGATGTTCCCTTTTACTAAATCCGCCGCAAACCTTATGGCATTAGCAGCTACAGGAGCTCCAGAAGCTCGAGATAAAATCAGTATAAGCCTTTCATAGTTTTCACCTATCCCCGGTCCATAACCATATCCCAACGCTTCATAGTCTCCTCCCGTAGTATAAGCAGAGAGAATCTTTACAATGATATTTCCTGTAAGTGTGTCCGTCACCATAACATCACAGGAAGCGGACAAAAGGTCGTTCCCCCTCATTATCAAGCCGCCATCCTGCCTTATAGAAGTTGCAAAGTCTATGTCATAACCTCTTTCCCGAAGCTCAAGCAAAATCCGCTCAACCTGTCTTGCACCATCTACATTTAAGATTCCTATTCTAGGCTTTTTAATCCCCAACGCTTTTGCCACAATATTGCCGTACACAGCATTTCTCACCATAGCTTCTATTCTATCAAAAGCAGCTGTACCTGTTGTGGTAGCTATCAAAATTTCCTTACCTTTCGCAGGTGTCACCACTCTTCCTACTGTAGCAACACCAAGAGGGAAATTGTAATGCATTGTGACACAGGCATCCAGTTCTTTTCTATCTAATAAATCCTCCATTATTTTGTGGCATTCTTCAAGTGTCTTTGCTTCATAACATTTTAAGTCACTATCTCCCTTATCCCCGATGAGTACAACTTCGACATCACTAAACCTCTCTTGCGCCATCATAGCTCCCAGGATTATTTCAGAACTTCCATGTTCACTGCCTAAGGTAGTTATTCCTACTCTTATTTTTCTGCTGTATTCCCCCCTCTCAACAAAATCCGCCATTTGATTAAAAATCTCTGCAATTACTTTCTTGTTCATTTTTTACACCTCACTACCTATGAGATGCTCTGCAAGGTCCCTCAGAGCTTTAGCTATCATCTTCCTTATCTCTTTTTCTTCAACTCCCTTTTCTTCTTTTTGCCCCGCATTTGCTTCTATAATCATTGAAATCCCGTCAAACAGATTTGTCATGCGCCCTAAAAAGAGACTTCCTTTTCCTATTATCATAGCTCTTTTAATTTCTCCCTTTAGTATTTTTTCTCTTATATGTCCTAATGCAGGAACACCTGAAGGAATGTGCCCCTGAGTAGGAGCAAAACCAGGCATTCCGTGTTTTAGTATAAATTCATCTATTTGACTCTTTTCTATATCTCCACGCTTCACACCTAGTGCTGCAATCATCTTGTAGTTAGCTTTAGGGACATCTCCTGCACCTGCTGGTTCTGTTATCTCTGGGTTTTGCATCTCAACTGAATATTTGTCAACCTCCGTTATCTTAAGCCCCAGCTTTTCAAGAGGTTCTATCACCAGGGCATGCATAACAGCCTGAGGTGAAGCACCTGCCCCTATTGTATGCTTTCCAATGCTATCTAATCTAATAATCGGGCTTACGCCATCATCTTGAGAAATCAGCACAGCAAATCCGCCCAACACATCCTCAAGAACAGGCAACCCTTTTTTAACATGGTCCCTTCCATTCATTCCCAGTTTAGCAGCAGCCCCACCTGCCACTACAACTATATTTCTAAAAACACCTGCTTTTACTAATGCCGCAGCACTCAAAAGGGCATGGGCAGGTCCGGCGCAAAATCCCCTTACATCTGCACCTGTTGCATTACTGCAACCTACAATTTCGCCGATGGCTTTTGCAAAGTTCCCGCCACCTCTCTGATTCATGTCTCCACACGCTTCTTCTGAACATTCTAGTATGTAGTCTATTTCTTCCGGACTCATCCCTGTATTTTTTAACAAATGCTTAAAGGCCAGTACTGCAGAAGCCTTTGTGGCCAGATTTTCCAACATTACATGGGAGGAAAGAGTTATATCTTTGTCATGGGCTTTCTTCACACATCCAACTATTTTGCCGTTAAATCTAAGAGGTACCGCCTTATTTTCTATCTGCCTCTCTATCTCCTCTAAAGAAACTCCTCCTTTTAATCTTGACAAATCTTTCTCACCGATCAATGGATGTCCTTCTAATTTTCTTCTAACTTCTTCTACAAAGTCTTTTTCCAAAAGCACTAAATCAAAAACGTCAGCTATCTGCATCAAAGCGTAAAACTCATCCTCAGGCATTATCTCTCCAAATGGCCCAAATCTATTGGGAGGTAATGAATTTTGGTACCATGGCCGTGGAATATCATTCAGTTTATCAGGATATATATTCCCTATATAAGATTGATTCGGTGGGTAAGAAATACAGTCTTCATAAGACCTTATATAATCATTTATTTTTAAAAGATAATCAGAATTCTTGTTTTCTCTTTCTAATATCTGAGTTGTACCTGCTTCCAGCATCACGTTAGGCACATGAACCAAAATATGACTGCATCCTTTTATCACTGGATTCATCAGCGCCACTCCTTTCACATGAAATTGCAGCTCTTTTAAAAAGAGCTGCATAAAATTTTATTCAAAAACAGTTTGCCCTTCTATATCCGTTTCTAAAGCTTTTAGAGCCTTTTCTACTATTTTTTTTCTTAAAGCATATTCTTCTTTAGCCCCAAGAGAAGGATTGCCTAATGGATGTGGTATAGCTACTGCTGGTACAATTCTATTCGCACCTACTGTCTTAGAAATCGGAATTATAGTGCAAACGTGAACTGTTGGTATACCTGCCCTTTCCAACTCTTTTACCATCGTTGCACCGCAACGAGTACAGGTTCCTCAGGTAGAGGTTAGAATAACAGCCTGCACTTTGGCTTCAAGCAATTCCTTGGCAATATTTTGAGCAAATCTTTTCGCATTAGCTACTGAAGTGCCATTTCCCACAGTAGCATAGTAGTAGTTATAAAGCTTGCCAATCTTGCCCTCCCTCTCTAATTCCCTTAAAGCGTCAACCGGAAGCACCCTGTCAGGATCTTCATTGGCGTATACAGGGTCATACCCTCCATGAGCCGTTTCATGGGTTTCACTTGTTAAATTATCTATTCCTTCTATGCTATATTTGCCGTACTTAGAAGCACTGGAAGATTCTATGTGGTCTGGATTGCCCTTAGGAACTATTCCGCCTGAAGTGACAAGTGCGATCAGCGCCTCTTTGACATTCACGGCTTTAGCAGGAGGAACTCTGTCAAATTCAGGCATAGGATATTCCGTGGTAAAAGGCTCTCCTTTTAACTTTTTGATGAGCATCTCAACAGCTCTTTTTGAGGCTCTTTCTTCAGCAAATACATTTTTTCTCATTCCTCTTGGAATGTATCCTTCTTCGTCAGGCGTACCTATGGGTTCTTTAAGACCTAATTTCAAGGCTAACCTTGCCATTTTAGAAACCGCATCTTTCATCCCTGCTGCCGAATCAGTAGTTTTTATAATATACACGTACTTCCTATACAGGTCAACTCCTGGGTTTTCAGGATACATTCCAGTAACCGCAGGGATGCCAAACCTATCTTGGACGGCTTTACAAACGGTGCCACAAGCTGTTCCATACCTTCCCGCATTAAAAGCAGGACCAGCTATGAAAAGATCAGGCTTATATTTTTCAATCATCTGCAGAATTTCTTGTGTAGCCTTTTCAATGTTTTCGTTAAAATAGCTGTCCCCACAGATTATTGTTGCTACAATCTCTGCTTTATCGCCAAAAGAACTTTTAAAAGCCATTCCCGGGCCTACGGGTCCTTCTTTCACCATGGGTGGAATTGAAGCTTTGTCTTCTCCTCCAATCTGACCAAAAAATTGATTTAAATAATGGACAACCCTTAACAAATTATCTCCTCCTTTCGAGGAAAACTTAATATTTTGAATACTGTTCTCTTATAGACCTGACTTCTTTAGAAATTGCCTCAACATCCAGCACCATCTCCATCATGCCGACCTGTTCATCATACACATTGGGGTCTATCTCCTTCTTTATTTCCTCTTCTAATATGTGGTAAACTCTGAGTCCCAACGGGACCCCTGCCAGCGGACCTGCATAGGTAGGATCTCCATTTGTAACCGTTTCTGCAGCCAAACTTGCAGCTTCTGCTTCATTGCTTCCCAAAATTACTACTACATTTTCCGGACCGTATTTTTCGGCTAACTCTTTAATCCTACCCTGGATCTCCAGGTCCATTGCTCCTGCAGCAGTTCAGACAAAGCATTCAGTTGCAGTAAACACCACTTCAGCCCCGGTTGTCTTTATACATTCTTCAATGGCAGGACCTGGTATTCCATCCCTATCGCCTACTATTATCACTTTCTTACCTTCTAACATTCTTTCTACCTCCCTTTAATATTCTCTTGCAGTCAGTGTATTAAATCCCACTTCAGAAGTAGAACCAGTAATAGCCTGTAATTCTACCTCTATGCTGCCATCTTCTTTAACGCTTCCCTCAAAACCACCAGCTATTACATTTGCTGCTTCTATATGCCCTATAATCTTTTTCATTTTTGGGAGCCTTATTATCTCATTTGCATTTCCTGTACTTACAACAGCATTTGCTCTCGGGTCTGCATCTGCTAAAGACTGAGACAAACCGTCTCTTCCTGCAAATTCATCTGTAACAAGGACCGTTTTTATTCCTTTCTCTTCCAGCTTACGACAATTCATTATCAAGTCTGTGTCTGGATTCCCGAAACCTTCTTCTGAAATAATGACTCCCTCAAGCCCAAGGTATTCTGCCAATTTGGCTGTATAATCAGAAGACCTTTCTTTGTCCGCTAGCGTGACATTTTCATTTGTTATGATTATTCCCACAAAATTTATCTCTTTGCCATGCTTTTCATATAAATCTTCTATGATGGGATTATTCATGTGAACATAGGTGGTATTTTTATCGCAGGCTGAAACGCAATTGCCGCTGACTATAGCCCCGTCCATCACTTCTGTAGGATAAATGAAAGTTGGAACAATTTTCTTAGCATCAACTCCATACACATAAGTATCGTGAAGCAACCCCTGGCTCTGTAACATGTAAATATACCCTATTCTAGGCAAATCGGGATACTTTTTCACACTTTCCAAAAGTGGCAAAGTTTCATATTCCTTTATCTCATCAGGTTCTACATCTCTTCCAGCTTCCCCTATCAAAGCTGCTGCTTTTAAACCAGCTATTCTTACAACTTCCTCATGTTCATGTTTTGGAAGCCCTTCTACGGGTTCACACACCACTACGATATTTATAAGCTTGGAAAAAGGAGTATATTTTGCACCTTCCCCTGACATGTCAATTATGCCTTCCTGGAATCCTACAATCCTTCCAGTCGTCACCACAGCTGTCCCCTTTAAGGCATGGGTCCTACCCTCTCCTACTGTCTCTACCTTGCTTATAAACCCTGGAAATATTCCTCCTTTCCCTCTAACTTTGACACGCGGTTCAATTACGTCCTTTACCGGTATTATTCTCACTTCTTCTCCCGGCTTTGCAATTTCTATATCTACTCTTTCTAATCTGCTGTCTTGCTTTAAAGCTTTAATTATTTCTTCTTTATTTAAGTAAAGCACTCCATCTTTTACTTTTGTTGTATCAGAAAACACAACATCCTTTATATAAATATTTCCTATCTCCAGTTTCATAAAATCACCTCCTTTAAATATGCTTTTTTATCATCTCCTCAATCTTCTCTACTGTCACATCTTTTGATATTTCATCTACTTTTTCTCCATTTTTGTAAAGCTGAAAAGTTGGAAGTCCTAATACCTTCAAAGAAATGCACAATCTCCTGTTTTGTGAAGCGTCTAATTTGCAAAATTTAACTTTATCAGCATATTTTTGCTCTAACTTTTCTACTTCAGGCATTAAAGCAAGGCACTGTTCGCACTTTGGTCCCCAAAAGTCAATTAAAACCAATTTTTCTTCCTTTTTTACTACTTCATCAAAATTATCTTTATTAACTTCGATCACCCATTCTCACCTCCTATCAACATTCCAATTCTTCAATATATCTCTCAGCAGCTACTGCTGCTATAGCCCCATCTGCCGCTGCTGTCACAATTTGCCTTAATAATTTCACTCTACAATCTCCTGCAGCAAAAACCCCTGCAACATTTGTCCTCATATTTTCATCGGTTAAAATATATCCTCTTTCATCCATTTCAATTAACCCCCTAAAGATCTCCGTACAAGGCTTCATCCCGATGAAAATAAACACCCCATCCGTTTTTACTTCCTTCAACTCTCCTGTTTTGACGTTTCTCACTATAACTTTCTCTACTATCCCATCCCCTTCTATCCTTTCCACTACGCTGTCCCACAGAAATTTTATTTTGGGATTTTTAAAAGCCTTATCTTGTAAACATTTGTTTGCTCTTAACTTATCTCTTCTATGGATAATTGTAACGTTTTTAGCAAATTTAGTGAGGTATAACGCCTCCTGAACAGCAGAGTCCCCTCCCCCTACCACTACCACATCCAAATCAGTAAAGAAATCTGCATCACAGGTTGCGCAATAAGAAACTCCTTTGCCTATAAATTCTTCTTCTCCTGGCACATTTAATTTCATATGTTCCGCTCCTGTAGCAATTATAATAGTCTTTCCTTCATAACAGCCTTTTGTAGTTATAACCTTTTTTATCTTTTCGCTCAATTCTATTTTTTTGACTTCTTCCATGACAAAACGAGTTCCAAAAGATTCCGCCTGTTCTCTCATCCTCTTTACAATTTTAGGTCCTGTCGCCTCTTCCACAGAACCGGGATAATTTTCTATGTCATCCGTTATAGCAGCTTGGCCTCCAATCTTACTTCTTTCAAAAACTACGGTATTCATCTTCCCTCTTGAAGCGTAAATCGCTGCAGATAGTCCAGCAGGTCCTCCACCAATTATGAGGCAATCATATAAAGTAGACACAATTTCACCTCGCTATTCTCTAAAAGTTTCTATAACTTCTTTTATCAATTCTTTATCAAGGTAGGCAAGGTCATTTAAAACCTTTTCATTCTCTATATAATTTATTCCTTCCTTCTCTATTATCTCTTTTACTTTAAGAAGGCATCCTTCAATTATCACCACACTATTAAAATCAACGGTACCTTTACTTTCCTTGAGCAAAACGGATTTAAAGGGAGAACAATCTGGTTTTACATTTCCTGCAAGAGGATGGGACATTAAGACATACCCTTTATGGATGAGGTCTCTACACCTTGTCAATACATTAACAATTGTTCCTTCAATAAACTCACAATCTTGAGGATATACATCTCTCACTAGAGGGTTATTTGTGACAATAACGTATTTCATAATATCACCAAAAAGGGGAATAAAAGGACTTTGCGCCTTTTATTCCCCGTCTGTTTACCTGAGAGATTCTTCTTACTGGAAGAATTGCTCCTTCGGTGCCTCTCTAGAGGCTCTCCGGGATACAGTCCGAATGCGGTCCTTTTGCCTGAGAGTTTCACGAGTATACAGGCCATATACCCGCTTGCTCCTTCGGCTCCCAATTAGGGGCTCTCCCGCATTCTTCATCCCATTAATATTAAATTGTTTGTTAAATATCTTTCGACTTATATTATAATCCACTTATTTACCAATGTCAATAGAAACATTACGCTTTTACCACCCTTAAAGTCGTCATTTTTTCTACTATTGAATACATGTTAGAAACAGTACCTACGAGAAGTTTTTCTTTTAACCCATAAAAGTCCAAGCACGTACCACAAGATATGATTTCTATCCCCTCTTTCTCTAAATTTTTTAATTCTTCAATGACTTCAGAGCCTTCTGTAGTAAGTCTTACACCATTATTTATAAAGATCACACTCTTGGGCCTTTTAATTTGTTCTTTCAATGAAATAATAAAACTCTTCATGAGCATCTTCCCTAGTCTTTCATCGCCTTCGCCAAATTTGTCCGAGGTTATAACCACTACATACTCATCCTGTATTTCTTCTTTCATAATCCTTTTTTTATATATATTTATATAGAATCCATTGTCCCTTTCTTCAACGGCTACCTCGCAACCAATACCTCTGGCAAATTTAGAAACGTTTTCTTTTGCTGTTTCGTTATCTACGATCACTAGAATTTTACCTTCCTCCATTTCTTCAAGAGCTTTTTTAGTCATAATAACAGGGATGGGGCAATTTTTACCCCTTGCATCAACAGTTCGTTCCATAAACAATTCCTCCTCTCCAAATTTACTATAAAAGGCAGGTTTTAAAACCTGCCTTTTATAACTCTTTATTCTTATTATATCACTTAACTTCTCCTTTGACAAAAAGCTGCCAAAGCATCCAAAGCAGCTGAGCTTATAGGATATGAGACTGGAGATGGAGTTAAAAGGGGATGTGTTGCTACCTGGAAAGTAGCCAATTCTGAAGCAGTTGTACCTTTTTGAATTGCTACACTTAAAATATTTATCATCTCGCCTACATTATCTCCTCCAGCTAGCTGGGCTCCAAGCATAACACCAGAACATCTTGAAAAAATCAGTTTTATTTTTACGTTCATAGTGTTTGGCAAGGTTCCAGGATGTTTATCCATTGTATTGAATTCTCCCACAATTATATCAAATCCTTCTGCTCTAGCCTGAGTCTCTGTCAAACCTGCTGCCCCAAAAGCTGTATTGTATATTTTTGTAGAGAAAGCACTTATAGTTCCTTTGTTTTCTCTTACCAATCTCAACTCAAATGCATTAACTCCAGCAATTTTAGCCTCATTAGCTGCAATAGAAGCTAAAAGTATTGGAACATTCTTTCTCGTAAAGAAACATTTCTTTTCTGCACAGTCACCTACTGCAAAAATATCTGGGTCATTTGTCCTCATGTACTCATCGACAGTTATTGCACCCTTTTCATTAACTTTAATGCCAGCCTCTTCGGCTAATTTTGTATTAGGCTTTACACCCATAGCAACAATTACGACATCTGCCTTTATTTTTTCACCAGAGTCAATCTCTACTTCCTTTACCTTTTTATCTCCTATGAATCGCGTGACTTTAGTGCCTGTAAGAACTTTTATTCCATGCTCTTTCAGCTTGGCTTCTGCCATATCACTAAACTCTGGATCAAAAGCCTGCCAGAGAAGTTTATCTGCCACTTCTATTATAGTTACATTTTTACCTAATAATTGTATCTGCTCTGCCATTTCAACTCCAATGAAGCCTCCACCCACTACTACAACATCTTCTGCCTCGTTAATCTTTTGTTGAACATACTTCAAGTATTCTTCTTCTTTTTTAATCGTGAAAATGTTCTCTAAATCATAACCGGGAATAAACGTAGGAACTACCGGTAGGGACCCTGTAGCTAAGATTAATTTTTTATAAAAAATATCCCCGCTCTTTTTTGTTAAAACCTTTTTATTTTCTCTATCAATAGAAACAACTTCATCTATAACCAATTCAACTCCTGCATTTGTTAGCATAGAATCAGGTATTACATTTTTTGAAGTATCTTTTAAAGTACCAAAAATATAAGGAATTCCACAAGGAACCATGACTCTTTCAGCCATTCTTATAACTGTAACTTTTTTGTCTCTGTACGCTTTTTTAGCAGACAAAGCTGCTAAAATTCCACCCGCACTTCCCCCAATTACTAAAACATCTGTTTGCATACCTCAAATTACCTCCTAATGACATTTTCTTATCCCCACCCTGAGGGGACCTCCTCTTCAATTATAGGCCTCTAATGAAATTATGTCAATAAAATATCAAAAAATTTGTTAAAAAAATAGTTTAACAATCGGATTGATTTTTCTTTAACAAATGTTTTATACTTATTATAAGAAGAAAGCGAGCGTGATATGCCGTGATGAAAGAATTAACATCAGAAAAAAATATCTCTAGTTTAATTGAAAAGTTAGAAAAAGAGCATTTTCTTGACAAAGAAGGCCTTGTAATGCTTCTCTCTATGGAAAATCCCTCTGAACTTTATAAAGTTGCAGACAGAATAAGGAAAAAATATGTAGGAAATGAAGTGCATTTAAGAGGTCTTATAGAATTTAGCAATTACTGTCACAATACCTGCTTTTACTGTGGATTAAGAGGCCCAAATAAAGCAATCAAGCGCTACAGAATGGAACCCGAAGAAATAATAGAATGCGCCAAAAGAGGAGTAGAAATGGGGCTTAAAACAATAGTGCTCCAAAGCGGAGAGGACAGATATTATAAAATAACTACTTTATGTAACATAGTAGAAAAAATAAAGGAGATGGATGTAGCTGTCACACTAAGCATTGGTGAACTTTCTAAAAAAGAATATGCTGAATTAAAAAAAGCGGGTGCCGACAGATATCTTCTTCGCATTGAAACTACTAATAGGGAGCTTTATCGGAAGCTACATCCTGGCATGAGTTATGAAAACCGCTTAAGGTGTCTCATGGATTTAAGAGAACTGGGATATGAGGTAGGCACGGGAAGTCTGATTGGACTTCCTGGTCAGACATTAGAAATGTTAGCAGAAGATTTGCTGTTTTTTAAAAAAATCGACGCTGACATGCTGGGAATTGGTCCTTTTATACCCTGTGAAAACACTCCTTTAGAAAAAGAAAAAGGTGGAGATGTTAATTTAGTGCTCAAGATGATAGCTCTTTCAAGGCTTCTTCTCCCTGATATAAATATACCTGCTACTACCGCTTTAGCAGTCAAAGACAAGGATGGTTACGCAAAAGGGCTTCAATGCGGAGCCAATGTGATAATGCCTAATATAGGAATGGAAGAGTATAAAAGACTTTACAAGCTCTATCCGGGCAAAGTGCCGGATGACCCCAATGAAGCTGTAAACAATATAGAAAATATTAAAAAAATAATACTATCCCTCAACAGAATTATTGGCAAAGATAAAGGCTATCGCAAAAAGGTCTTTCACTGATGCGATAGCCTTTTATCTAAGATATAGCTCCTACCGGACATATATCAATACATCTTCCACAATCCCTGCACTTATTTGGATCTATGTGAGCAATGCCATCTCTCAATTCAATTGCATTAAAAGGACAGAATCTTATGCACTCGCCGCATCCAACACATTTTGTCTCATCAACCTTTGGTTTAGGCGGTTTGGTATATTTGTAACTCTCCTTTTTATCTTCTTCTTTAGCACTTGGACTAACAGGTGGAGGCGGTGCAAAGTAATTCCCCATAGCCATCGTATCTTTTCTTATCATAGGTCCTCCACACATTGGACATTTTAAGGTGTAACAGGGAACTCCTCTCTGATGGGGCATTTCATATCCACAATTTTGGCATACACAGGTCCCATCAGGTCCAAACCCTGCTCCTCTCCCATAGCCTCTTCCTCTTCCAAAACCGCCACCGCCATAGCCTCCGCCAAAACCGCCGCCTCTTCCCATTCCTCTTCCAAAACCAGGCATTAAAATCGTCCCCTTCTATAAAGATTTACTGCAATAAAGCTTTATAGCCTCTTCAACTGTATCAGCTTCTTTCAACACCACAGGTGTCTTATTCCATTCTTCTTTTATCCTTTTCTGGCTCTCTCTGCCCATTGACCTGCCTATAAAAACATCACAATCTTTTAAAACCTCCATTATTTCTTCTGTCTCTGCATGTTTGTGTTTCCCTTCTCCATATGGATTTTCTCTTTCTTCCACCTTCTTGAAATTATTCTCTTCATCTACCTCAAATATTATAAAAAATTTGCTCATTCCAAAATGTTTATCTGAAAGGTGTACTTTATCATTAGAACCAATAGCTACCTTCACTATGAATACCTCCTATATTTATCTAATTAAACTACAAAAGAAGAACTGGTGCTAAGATAAGAAATGCTATCTTTTAACACAGACTTTAATATACTATACTCGTCTATACCTGTACAATGTCCAGTGAGCACTCTTTTTACACCGTATTCCTCAATTTTTTCAGCAATATCCCTTATTTCCTCTTCTTTCATGCCTCTTAAGTGAAATCCACCTATCAAAGATTTTATATTTTTCCCTTTAAATCTATTTTTTGCTGTCTCTATTATGTTCAAAATCCCTGCATGAGAACAACCTGTCACCACGTTTATACTATCGTCTTCTTCTACTACCACAAAAACCTCATCTAGAAATTTATCAGGAACTTTTTGTCCATCTTTTTCTGTAAAGAAATTCTTTGTAGTAAACTCATTATTGTATTTGACCTCTGTATTTGTTATCACATGAAATCCTTCTTCTATTTCCGTATCTCTCTCTATCAACACGAAATTATCTCTATGCATTTGATAAAAAGAAGAATCAAAACCTATCTCCTCCAATTTCCCACTTTTCCTTAACGCATATTTTTTATCTAATATATTTTTATGAGCATATATCTTCACGTCTGGCCTTCTTTTTATAAGGCTCTCCAATCCTCCTATATGGTCATAATGGCCATGTGTAAGTACTACTTTTTTTATCCTATCTATATCTATTCCCATGAGGTTGCAGTTCTTTATAAAATTTCCGCTTTGACCCGTATCCACCACTATTTCTTTATCACCTTTTTTAAGAAGGAGAGAAAGACCATGCTCTGCTACAAGATTCTTTGTAAAAACCACATTTTCTATTAGTACCTGCACTTCCAATTACTTTCATCCCCCTTTCTTAGTGAAAATGTCCATGGGAGCCATGCTCCTCGCAAGGACCTTTTTCCTTTTTAAGCTCTCCTTCCACATATTTCTTAATGACCTCCAATACTTCTCCCTCTGCTCCTGTGATCACATCTATTCCGTAGCTTTCAAAAAGTTCAAGAGCACTCATCCCCATGCCGCCAGAAATCACACAGTCTACACCCCTTTCCTTTAAAAACTCTGGGAGAAAGCCCGGCCTATGCCCCGGATTGCGCAAAAAATAGGAGTTCTTTATTTTACTATCCTCTATTTCAAACACCCAAAATCCTTCACAATGACCGAAGTGCATTGAAACCTGATTTCCCTCAGAAGCAACGGCTATTTTCATTCTTTCACCACCTTTTCTTTTAAGATATTTTCTATATTCTTCCACATGTCTAAAATTTGATTGTAGACAGGACTTTCAGGATACTCCTTTAAGGTTTTAAAATCCCTTAAAGCCTTCACAACTGTTTCGTCAAAATTGATTTTCCCCACAACAGGGATCCCACTTTCTTTGCAATAGTTCTCTATTTCGTCAGAAACTTTTTTATTAAGGTCCCATTTATTTATACAAACAGCTATAGGTATCTTAAAACTTTCCACCGTTGAAATAACCCTTTTCATATCTGAAAACCCGGAAAGCGTAGGTTCTGTAACAATCAAGATTAAATCTGTGCCGGTTGCCGAAGCTAACACAGGGCATCCAATTCCAGGTGTACCATCGATTATCAGGTATTCTTCTCCCTCCGCTACTTCTTTTGCCTTTTTTCTAACTTCTGTTACTAATTTACCGGAGCCATCCGCTCCAGGAAACAGCTCTGCATATACGATTTTTTCTCCATCTTTCGTCTTAGCATACAAGATGTGGCCTGTTTTTTCCTCTACCATTTTAATAGCTCCGACAGGACATTTGTACATGCACAAGCCACAACCTTCACAGTAGTACGGATTTACCTCAAAGTTAGAAATTGCATTAAATCGGCAAAGTTCTTCACAAAGACCACACTCTATACACTTGTCTCTCTCAATCACTGCAACTTCTTTGCCATAGAAGTCCTGCTTGTCTATTATTTCTCCCTTAAGCATTATATTTAAATTAGGAGCTTCAACATCGCAATCGGCCATGATCTTATTTTTGACAATCGTAGCCAATGTAGTAGCAACCGTGGTCTTGCCCGTTCCGCCCTTTCCACTCAAAATAGCTATCTGTTTCATTTCCTTATCAACTCCAATATATCTTTTGCTAAACGTTCAAATATACCCTTTATCTCTTCATCCACCTCAACTAAAAGTTTTCCTTTTGAATAAGACTCTGCAAGTTCTCTTTTGAAAGGAATCTTGGCCAAAACTTTTATTCCTTCTCCTGCTGCGTATTCCTCTATAAGTTCGTCTTTTTCTCCAGCTTTATTAATAACAATTCCCATAGGCAGTTTCATGTCTTTTACCAGCTTCACCGCTAAGTCAAGGTCATGCAGTCCATAAGGAGTCGGTTCTGTAACAAGAAGGCAGAAATCACTGTTCTCGATTGAATGGATTACAGGACAAGAAGTACCTGGAGGACTGTCCACGATAACAGGTTTGTCTAACTCTTCTATTCTTTTGTTTATTTCTCTTAAAATTGGTACTCCCGTCGCCTCTCCGTAATTTAGCTTCCCGTCTATAAAACCTATGCCCTGGCTATTGCCTTCTCTAATTTCTCCCACCTTTTTTGGTACTTCTCTTATGGCATCATAGGGGCATATTTCATAACACGCCCCACAAGAATGGCACAAATGGTCAAAAACCAAAATTTTTTTTAAGAGCTTGGTCAACGCTCCAAATCTACATGCCTTCACGCACTCCCCACACAAAGTACATTTTCCATAGTCTATCTCTGGTATTAACACATTAACATCCTTTTGAATCTCTATCTGTGGCTTTAAAAAAAGGTGACCGTTAGGTTCTTCTACATCGCAATCTACATAGTAAACCTCTTTTAAAGTTCTTGCCAAATTCACTGCTACTGTTGTTTTACCTGTTCCACCTTTCCCACTTAAGACAGAAATCTTGACTTTCTTCATTTTTGCTGCTCCTTTACCAGTGATGATGATGTCCTTGGTTTGTAGGTTCCGTTATTTTTTCTAATTCTCCCTTTTTAAAAGCCTCTATGTTTTTTTTGACATCCCCATCCATCGCCTTGTAGACAGGAATATCTGCCTCTTTAAAGACTTCCATAGCATTAGGCCCTACATTACTGGAAATCACTGCTTCCACTTGTTCATCCAAAAGAAGCTGTGCAGCCTTTGTTCCTGCACCACTGCTTTGACCCATAGCAGTATTGTCAATCACTTTATACTCCATTGAACTAGTATCCACAATCAAAAAATACTGTGCTCTCCCAAATCTTGTATCTACTTGGGATTCCAAATTCTTACCCTGAGAAGAAATAGCTACTTTCATGCTTCGTTCCCTCCAATCATTTTTGACATATGTTAATTTCCACTTTCTAATATATTATTATTTTTAGCTCATGTCAATAAATTATTAAACAAGTGTATGTTACAAATTAAAGTAAATCATAACTAAAAAAATGAGCAGCCACATTTATGTGACTGCACCTTCAAACCATTAATCCTCTTTTTTATCTTCTTTCCTCTCTAGTTGGTCCAATCTCTCTCTTATATATTTTAGCTGGTCCTCTAAATACTTCGCTTCTGCACTTAAAATGTCCTTCTCATTTACATTGTATGGATTATACGGTACATTTGCTGGAGGTACGTTACCATACCACCATCCTCTTCCCCATCCAGGAAGTCCTGTCAAGTAGTAAGCCCATCTCCAGCCAAATCCTCTACCTCTCCCCCATCCTGGACCTCTTCCCCACCAACCCCAATATCCTCCAATAGGGTTTAAGTAACCAGGCACATTGTATCCTGAACAATATCCTAACCCTCTTCCGGTTCTTGGACCTAATCCGAGAGGACCAGTTCTATCTCCTCTTGGCATATCAATCCCTCCTTTTATATTGGTCATATGACCATTATCTAGTTATATAATATCACCATTTTGAACTTATGTCAATAATATTTTGTGCAGAAAAATAATTTTTAAACACAAAATTCGAATGGAATAAATGTATAAATGTGATATAATGAAGTCAAGTAAAGAAGCTGACGCAAAATTAAAGTTGAAAGGATGAAAAAGATGCCCAAAATATCCCCCTTTGAAAAGCACTTTGACAGATATGAAGAGTGGTTTGTAGAAAATGAGTATGCTTACCAATCAGAACTCGACGCTGTGAAACTTTTGATGCCCAAATTTGAAAAGGGTTTAGAAGTGGGAATTGGGACAGGAAGATTTGCACTGCCTTTAGGGATAAAAAATGGGATAGAGCCTTCTTTGCAAATGAGAAAAATAGCAATAGAAAAAGGGCTTAATGTAATAGAAGGAGTAGCAGAAAATCTGCCCTTTGAAGACAGCTCTTTTGACCTTGTTTTAATGGTAACTACGATATGTTTTGTAGACGATCCATTGAGGGCATTAAAAGAATGCTACAGAGTACTAAAAAACAATGGAACAATATTGATAGGCTTTGTAGACAGAGATAGCACAATAGGGAGAATATATCAAGCAAATAAGGAGAAAAGCCTTTTTTACAAAGAAGCCACCTTTTTCACAACAGCTGAAATAGTAGAATCGCTGTATGAAGCAGGTTTTAAAAATTTCAATTTTTCTCAGACTATATTTAAAAAACTCGACGAAATAAAAGAAAAAGAGCCTGTAAAGTACGGCTTTGGAAAAGGGTCATTTGTGGTCATAAGTGCAAAAAAATAGAGATCTTCTAAATCTTTGAGAGTAGGCTTTTTAATGTATTTATAAATTTTTCTTCATCCTCTGTCAAACCATCCTTTGAAGAATCATCAGTTTTTAACGGCACTCTCAAAGTTCCTGATAAAACCACCTGCACATTTTGGTTTCTGTCCACAATTATAGAAATTGGCTCTAATGCACCGCTAAGTACAGCCAAAATGACCATTATCTGGGATGGCTTGAGTATTCCCTTTCTGTCACTGTTTCCTCCTGAAGAACCCTTTTCATCGTCCTTTTCTTCACTCTCTTCTTCATTAATCCCTTCGTTGCCTTTCTCTACTCTAAGTTTTAAAAGAAGCTCTTTAAGCTGTTCTACAAAATTATCGGGCTCAAACATTTCTATCCCCCTGACATATTATCTTATAGGCAACGGGAAAATTATTATAGCGGGCTCTTCAGGTCTCGCATATCCTAAAGCAAAATAGAGTATCAATGTAAAAATAACCACAAACAAATAGGCATCAAAACCCTCTTTTTGCTTTTCCATCAATATCACTCTTTCTCAAATTTATCTGCTCATTTCTATATATGCCTTTACTCCTGGCCTTGTGCTTGTTTATTTATTAAAAATAGGCTTCTGCATCAGCAGAAGCCTATTTCTTTTCTCCTTTATAGATTATAGCCTCTTCATCCACATAAATTTCAACAGGCTTATATACATTCTCAATCCCTTTTGAATCCTTCAAAGTTTCTATCCTGTACATTGAAGACCTGTACCAGTTAAGCTTCGGTTCCACCTGCACAAAGTCATAGGGCTTGCCCACAGTTGTCAAAAGATAGTCCCAATTCACATAATGGCTGAAGTCATAAATTATATCAGTAATAGCTACTTTAAATTTGCTCGTTAGAATTTGCTGAAAAATATTCCACTTCTCCAAAGAAGCCTCTATTAAAGTCACACCGAAATAACCCGCACAGCCTTCACCTTTTAGAGTAGAAATCCCTCTTCCTATTGTAAGCTCTAGAGCATCCACCGTCTCCGGCGGATCAGTTATAAAGGTGTCAAAGTAGCCTATATACTTCTCTGGAAGTTTATCTCTGAAGTCATATTTCATCGCTTCTATGGGAAGATTTAATTCTTTTGCCTTCCTATTGATATAATCAACCAACCTATCATCTATTTCCAGGACCACAATCTCTTTAGGCATTTGTGACAACCCTGCCGCAATGCTAACTAAGTCATCATCACCCAAAACAAATAGCTTTTTCCCCTCCAAGTCTCCTCTTTCAGCCATTAAAGCAATTCTGGCAATAGTGGTATTTGTCGTAACAAACCCTTGGTCATAATCGCTAATAGCCTTTGGCCTGTCCTCAGTTACTTCGTCAAATTTCTTTATGAGGTCTGAAAGCAGAGAGAGGTTTATTCCCCTTCCTTCACAATGGGGGCAAGTATAGGTCCTTTTTGGAAAGATGTTTTGCTCTTTTAAATACTCCATACCCTTCTCTGTAAATTTTATCTCCTTCTCTTCAGTTACAGCTACAAAACCTTCTTTCCTTAAAATCTCAACTGCTTCTGCAACTACCGGAAAAGGCTTTTGAGATAGCGTAATTATCTCCCAAAAGTGATTGGTAGATGCAGAAGCAGATAAGATTTTCTCTACATCCTTAGCAGAGGTTACAACACCTGTATTCCTGCTTATTTCCTCCGCTATCTCCTGTAGTTTTTTCATCACCTCACCCCCTGAAGTAATTAATTTTCATAATACCCTATAGGGGTATACCCCGTTCAGATCCCTTTTTAATGGACCGAATAAAATTATACATCCTGCCAAATGAAAAAGTCAAGGGGAGATTTTCAACACTAATACAGATGACAAGCTACAAAATGTCCCTTTTCAACTTCTTTTAGTTCTGGTTCTACCTCTTCGCATATTTTCCCCTTTTTTACAAAGCATCTGGTACTAAATCTACAGCCTTTTGGCGGATTCACAGGAGATGGTACAGTGCCTTCTAATATTATTCTTTCCCTTCTTTTTGATTTATCAACAGAGGGAATGGCAGAAAGCAAAGCTTTTGTATAGGGGTGAAGTGGGTTGAAGAAAATATCCTCAGTTTTTCCCATTTCTACAATTTTTCCTAGATACATCACCGCAACTCTATCGCTTACATGATATACAACACTCAAATCATGTGCTATAAAAAGATAAGTAAGGTTTAACTCTTCCTTCAATTCCTCTAGAAGGTTTATAATTTGCGCCTGTATTGACACATCAAGGGCTGAAACTGGCTCGTCAGCCACAATAAATTCAGGGCTCATTGCTAAAGCACGTGCTATGCCTATCCTCTGCCTCTGTCCACCTGAAAATTCATGGGGATAAGAATCCATCTGCCTGTAATTTAAACCAACTCTATTCAAAAGATACATAATTCTCTCTTCTCTCTCGTGAGGGTCTTTTACGCCAGAGGCAATCAAAGGTACTGACAAAATCTGCCTTACTGTCTTCCTGGGATTTAAAGAAGAATAAGGGTTTTGAAAAATTATCTGAGCTTTTTTTCTGTATTCTTTTAACTTTTCTCCTCTTGCCCTAGTCATGTCTTCCCCTTCAAATATTATCTTTCCCTCTGTAGGTTCATAAAGCCTTACAATCGTACGTCCTAGTGTAGTTTTCCCACAGCCACTTTCTCCAACCAGCCCCAGAGTCTCCCCCTTGTTTATGTCAAGGCTTATATCATCAACAGCTTTTACAACCCTTTTCTTTTTCTTAGCTACAAGCTTCATTAACAAGTCTGGCTCTTCTATGAAATATTTCTTGAGATTTTTTATTTGAATAAAAGTGCCATTTCCCATATCTAACACCCCATCTTTTAGAGGTACTTTATACACCTCACAAGTTCTCCATCTGAAACCTCAATTAAAGGAATGGTAACTTCTTTGCATTCTTCCACTGCTTCTTCACACCGCTCATAAAAAGGGCAGCCTTTAGGTGAAAGAGAAGCCAAATCCGGGACATTTCCCGGTATAGCGTAAAGTTTTTCTTTTTTCCGAGTTATTTTAGGTATAGACTTCAAAAGCCCTTTTGTATAAGGATGCTTTGGTTCTTCTATTACTTTGTCTACAGGTCCTTTTTCCACTATTTGCCCGGCGTACATGACAGCTATTTCATCGCAAAACTCCGCCGCCACTGCCAGATCATGAGTTACAAAAATTATGGAGGTGCCGTTTACCTCATTTATTTGTCTCAATAAATCCAAAATTTGTGCCTGAATTGTCACATCAAGTGCAGTTGTAGGTTCATCTGCCAGAAGTAGTTTAGGATTACATGAAAGAGCAATAGCAATTATAGCTCTTTGCTGCATACCTCCACTGAACTGATGGGGATAAGAAAAATATCTTTTTTCAGGATATGATATCCCGACTTTTTCCATAAGTTCTACTGCCTTTTCATATTCTTTTTTTCTTCTGTCCCTTTTCCTGAGAAAACCTAATATACCTTCTTTTTCAGGCTTTATTATATTGTGAACCCTCAAGGATTCCCTTATCTGCTCTCCTACAGGAAACACTGGATTTAATGTGGTCATTGGGTCTTGAAATATCATGGCTATGTCCTTTCCCCTTATTTCTCTCATCTCTTGAGCCGATTTTTTGAGAAGGTCCTCTCCTTCAAAGAGAATTTCCCCTTCTACAATTTTACCCGGGTAAGGGACAAGCCTTAAAATAGAAAGCAAAGTCATGCTTTTCCCTGAACCCGATTCTCCTACAAGGCCTAAAATTTTCCCTCTTTCAAGTATTAGGTCAATCCCATTTACCGCTTTTACTAATCCCCTATCTGTCTCAAAAGTCACTTTCAAATTTTTAATCTCAAGCATTTATTCACTTCCTTCCACTTTAAGCCTCGGGTCTAATATGTCTCTTAATCCTTCTCCAAAAAGGTTGATGCTAAGTACCAGTATCACTAAAGCTATGCCTGGAAGAGTAGATATCCAGTAGGCGTCAAATATGTGGTTCCTTCCTGAATTTATTAAAGAACCCCATGTAGGAATATCCGGCGGCACACCTAAACCTAAATAGCTCAAAGATGCCTCCATAATTATCATGTATCCCATTCTCAATGTGGCAAGGACAAATATTGACTGGAATATATTAGGCATAATTTCTGATACAATTATCGCACCATTGCTTCTACCCAAAGCCTGAGCAGCTTCTACATATTCTTTATTTTTCTCCTCCAAGACTTCACCTCTTACTAATCTAAAAAATTCCACCCAGCTTTTAAATGTCAGAGCTAAAATCAAATTCCAGAATCCGGGCCCCAAAACTGCCATTACTCCAACTGCAAATATTAAGAAAGGAAAAGAAAGCAAAAAATCAGCAAAGCGAGAAATCACAGTATCAATTGTTCCTCTGTAGTATCCTGCAATTGCTCCTAAGAAAGTCCCAATAGATGCTGAAATTAAAACAGTCAAAAAGCCGACCAGTATTGATATTCTAGAACCGTATATAATCTGTGTAAGCAAATCTCTTCCTACCTGATCAGTTCCCAGTGGATGTGCCCACGTTCCTCCACTCCACACAGGGGGCAATAGTCTTGCTGAAAGGTCTGAGTATTTAACGCTGTAAGGTGAAATAAAAGGTGCGAATACAGCCATTAAAATATAGGCTATAATTGTAAGCATTCCAATTAAAGCAGTTGGATGCTTTTTTATCTTCCCTAAAAGGCTTAAAAGGTTAGTTATTAAATTTGATTTTTTATAAGATACTTCGTAGTACTTTGCAGGCACTATCCCATTTTTTATAGTCATTTAAACACCCCCTACAGTTCAATCTTGGGGTCCAGATAAGTGTAGAGTATATCTACCAAAAGGTTTGCTATGACAAAAGTAAAGGCATAAAACATTACCACTCCCTGCACCAGTGGATAATCCCTGTCAAATATCGCAGTCACAACAAGCCTGCCTATTCCAGGCCATCCAAAGACATTCTCAACTATCATATTGCCTCCCAAAAGTGCACCCACTTCCATGCCTAATACCGTGACTGTCGGAATCAATGCATTTCTTACAGCATGCTTAAGTATTACTAATTTCTCAGGCACTCCCTTAGCCCTTGCGAAGACTACATAGTCATTTCTTAAGACCTCCAGCATACTGGACCTCATGACTCTTGCCAGAACAGCTGCTAAAGGAGCTGCTAAAGTTAGAGCAGGCAAAAAAAGATGCCTTATACTGCTTAAAAAGGCTTCCCAATCTCCAGCAAGAAGAGAATCAATAGTGTAAAAACCTGTTATTCTAGGTATATGAAGTAGAAAATTTATTCTGCCCTGACTCGGAAGTAAATTTAACTTAGCCGAGAAAATTAGAATGAGTATCAATCCCAGCCAGAAAGAAGGCATTGATATTCCTGTAAAGGATATTGCCATCATACTTCTGTCAATCCAGGAATTCTGCTTGACAGCAGATATAATCCCTATGGGAATACCTATTAAAATCCCGAGGGTTAATGCAGCCAGAGCAAGTTCAATTGTGGCGGGTAAAGTTTCTTTAATAAGTTTAATTACAGGAACTCCCTTTGTTATAGACTTTCCCAAATCTCCCTTTAAAAGATTTGCAAGGAAAATGTAAAGCTGTGTATATATCGGTTTGTCAAGATTAAACTCCTTCTTTAAAAGTTCTATATCCTGCTGTGACACCATGCTTTCTTTTCCCATCATTATGTCAACAGGGTCCCCTGGCGTAAATCTCATAAACACAAACACCGTTATAGCTATTGCTAGCATTATAGGAATTGTGTAAAATACCCTTTTTAAAACCTTAACTTCCCTCATAAAAATTCCCCCATCCACTTTAGAGCAAAAAGGGGTACCCCCTTTTTGCTCATTCAGAAAGCTTTACTCTGTGCATATTTTCTCTGCTGTCCATACTTGGCTTCCAGTTTTCTACATTTTTAGTCGCTGCTTCTACAGTCTTTAAAGAATATCCAAACACCCATGGAGCATCGTCATATATTATCTTCTGAGCCTTGTAGTAAAGCTCTTTTCTTTTAGCATTGTCCGTCTCTTTTGCCGCTTCATCTAAAAGCTTATCAACCTCTTTATTGCTGTAGAAAGAATAGTTTCCTCTTTCACCTGTCTTTAGCTTTGGATTTAAAAAATCAAATGGATCAAGATACGCATTTCCCCAGTCAGTAAGATATAGCTGCCTGGTGCCTTTCTGTATCTCTGACTGCAAAACTCCCCATTCCCAAGTCCTTACAGAAGCTTTTATGCCCATTTTTTCAAGCATGTTAGCTATAGCCAAGGCTTCCTCTTCTCTAAAAGGCTGCGTATCTATGACAACTTTCAAATCAGAAACTCCAGCCTCTTTTAAAAGCTCTTTTGCCTTGTCAGGATTGTACTCATAGGGCTTTAAATCAGTATTTGCAGCAAAAGCATATGGAAGCATTGGCCCTGCAAGTCTTACCCCATAACCTTTGTAAATCTCTTTTACAATAGAATCCATGTCTATTGCATAATTTAAAGCCTGTCTTACCTTTGGATTATCAAAAGGTGGCATTTTGTTATTTATCTCGAGTATATACACCCTTGTCCCCATGTTTTCTTTTACCTGTATGTTTGGATTTTTCTTTAGCCTTTCTATCATGTCAGGCGGGATATACTGAACTATATTTACCTCTCCTTTTTCCAAAGCCGCTATTGCAGTAGAGGGCTCAGGTATCATTCTGAATACAACTCTTTTTAGACTTGGAGGACCAACAGGGGGAATGTCTGGAGAACCACCGTAATATCCATCGTACCTTTCCAAAACTATCTGCTCATCCAATTTCCCAGATACATACTTAAAAGGTCCTGCTCCTATAGGATGCTTTAAAAATTCCTCGTACCCCACTTCTTCATAATATTTTTTTGGTATTATCTGCTGATGAACCAGTGCCTGAAGCAAAACCGGAAAAGGCTCTTTTAGTATAAATCTAACCGTATAGTCATCGATCTTTTTGACATCTTCCACAGGTCCCATCAAGCCTTTTCTTGGAGAAGTTTTCCCTTCAAGTCCCCCCTCTTTTATTATTCTATTAAATGTAAATACGACGTCATCGGCTGTAAGAGGGTCTCCATTTTGAAAAGTCACACCTTTTCTTATTTTAAACTCCCATTCTGTAGGCGATATAACTTCCCAAGACTCTGCTATTTCAGGGACTACTTTTCCATCGTATGTACGCGTCACAAGCCCATCAAATATGTTTCTTATTACTGTCTCAGTCTCTCTATCTCTGTAATCGGCCGGATCCAATGTCACAATGCTGCCCTTATTCAAAGCTATTACAATGGTTCCCCCATCTTTTTCCGAAGTTACTTTCTTAGAGGATGTACATCCCCCTAAAACGAGCAAAAGTGATAAAAGAAGTGCCAAAAGGATAGCAGTTTTTTTCATAATAAAATATACCCCCTTAAATGTAAATTTATGGTAAGGACGGGGGTATAAAAAGGCCGCTGAAATATCCAGCGGTCCTGGATATTTCTCCTTCCCACGCTTGCGAGGTTAGCTGACGGGCTCGGGTCGAAGGAGTAACCCTACTCTTCCCGTAAGAAGAGATTCGCCCCAAAAGTGTGGGTCCCCCGCCCCTTTTCGGGTTCAGCGATAACGATTAAGTTGTTTATTAAATTGTACCATACTTTTACCAGTTAGTCAAACACAGAATATCTCTTCTCTTCTTCAATTTCTATACTTCCAATAAGCCTTATGTCTCTCGAAGAAGAACCAATTCTTACTAGATATTTCCCTCCTTCTAAAAGCCAATCCTTCCCATCAAAACTTGCAAGACTCTTTAGAGGAATCTCTATTTTTATCTCTTGACTCTCTCCCGGATTTAAAAGATGGGTCTTTTCAAAACCTTTCAATTCCTGATAGGGCTTGTCAATTTTACCTTTAGGCGCTTTTATGTATACCTGTGCCACCTCTTTTCCCGGGCAATTGCCAACATTTTTAATTTCAAATTCCACTTGTAAAGCCTCATCTCTTTTCTCGATTCTTAAGCCTTTGTATTCAAATTCCGTGTAAGACAGGCCAAAACCAAACTCATAAGCAACCTCTTTCCCGAAAGTGTCATAATGCCTGTAGCCCACATATATATCTTCTTCATACACTACTCTTTCCGGGTTTTCTTTTGGCTCTCCTGGATAGGTCCATGAAGGCACGTCTTTGTAATCCATCGGAAAAGTAGTAGGCAACTTGCCAGAGGGATTAATTTCCCCAGAGCATATATCTGCAGCCACATACCCTGCTTCTTGACCCGGCTGCCACAAAAGAAGTATTCCGTCTACAAAATCTCTCCAACTTGCCACCTCTATAACTCCTCCTATATTAAGCATGACGCAGACTTTTTTCCCCTTCAAGTGAAAAGCCCTAGAGACTTTTATTATGAGATTCTTTTCATCTTGTGTAAGGTAGTAATAAGAATAAGGTATGACGCGGGATAAAGCTTCTTCATCTTTTACCCATTCAGAGGTAGGAATTGGATAACCTTCTCCCAGAGCCCTATCTATCCCCTCACTCGAACTTCTCGTTATCACTATAATTCCTACCTCATTCCTTTCGGCAATTCTCTCTAATTCTATTTCATCGAACCAGTCCTCTGGAAGCTTCGGAAGAAGCCAATTTCCAAAAGCCTTCGTAGGCTTATATTCATCCTGCCTCATCTTTTTTACCTTCTCTTCATATGTCGCCGCTAACTCCTCGTCTACGCTTAAGCCTCTTTTTCTAAAACCCTCCAATATGCTAACCACATATTTAGGATTGGTATTTCCACTCCCAAGTCCTCCCTTGAAAGTCTCAATCTGTCCTGTACCAAAAATCGCTAATTTTGCACCCTTGTATAAAGGTAGAACCTTATCATTTTTTAAAAGAACTACTCCTTCTGATGCCGCTTCATAAGAAATCTTTGCATTCTTTTCCAAATCCGGCTTATCAGAATAGGGGTGCTTTTTAAAAGAAATAGTATTTGTTAAAACTTTTAAAATTCTTCTAACCCTTTCATTTATAATCTCTTCCGTTATGAGTCCCTTCTCAAGAGCTTCCTTTATCTCCTCGATATCCCTTTTTCGTTCCGGATACCTTTGCTGGCTTTCCCCAGGCATGATAAGGTCATTTCCAGCTTTTATTTGACAAGAAGCACTGTCCCCCGCGTACCAATCGCTCATTACAAACCCTTCAAATTTCCACTCTTCTTTCAAAACCTCAGTCAAAAGCCACTCATTTTGCGAAGCGTGATAACCGTTTAGTTTGTTATAGGCGCTCATTACCGTCCAGGGTTTGGCTTTTTTAATTGCTATTTCAAACCCTTTTAAATATATTTCCCGCAAAGCTCTCTCAGATATTATCGTATCAATCGTGTACCTTTTCGTTTCCTGTTCGTTTCCTGCAAAATGCTTGAGACAAGCCCCAACCCCTTGACTCTGAACCCCCTCTACGAAACTAGCCGCCATTTCCCCAGTAAGAAAAGGGTCTTCTGAATAGTACTCAAAATTTCTGCCGCACAACGGATTTCGATGTATGTTCATTCCGGGAGCCAGCAGGAAATCCACTCCATACTCTTTTGCTTCTTCTCCCATGGCTTCTCCAACTTTCCGTGCCATTTCTCTATTCCAGGTAGAAGCTATCATAACAGCTACAGGAAAAGCAGTAGCATTTTTCTCGATCCTCAATCCTGCAGGGCCATCGGCATGAACCGTAGGCGGAATCCCAAGTCTTTTTATCTCCCTTGTCTCTCCAGCAGCCCCTCTCACTCTGGAAGGAGGGTTGCCAAACTCTCCAGGTGTACCTATCCCTACCAACAAACTAATTTTTTCATCGATAGTCATTTCTGAAATTATCCTATCAATATCCACTACTAATCCCCCTTTTGATAACGAATTCTTGCCTTACATAGATTTTACTATAGCCTAGATTTCAAGTCAAAAAATTTTTAACAGTCTTTTCGGCTGGGAATTGTGATATAATTATTTTGTGAAAACAAATAAAAAAAGGAGTAGAAAGTCGTGACAAAGAGCCTTAAACTTCGCACTTTTTTTCTTTTTGTATTTTTTCTAATCCTTTTTTCCATACTTATAGGAAGGCTTGTGTGGATACAGGTAATAAACGCTGAAAAGCTCTCCCTTGCCGTAGAAAGACAGACAACAGCGGACATAATAATAAGGCCGCAGAGAGGAAATATCTACGATGTAAACGGCAATATACTCGCCTGCAATATACCTGCTGCGGATGTATACGCTTCTCCAAAATACATAAAAGACCCCGAGAAGGCTTCAGAAGAACTGTCAAAATATTTATCTATCAGCAAAGAAGCCCTCTTCAAGGTTTTATCTAAAAAAGATTTGGAATGGACAGTGCTTGAAAGATTTGTTCCAATGGAA
This sequence comes from Caldanaerobacter sp., assembly GCF_049701115.1. Taxonomy (NCBI): domain Bacteria; kingdom Bacillati; phylum Bacillota; class Clostridia; order Thermoanaerobacterales; family Thermoanaerobacteraceae; genus Caldanaerobacter; species Caldanaerobacter sp. Next base: position 39,358 of record NZ_JBNATX010000012.1, read on the forward strand.
AAAGCTTTATCTATAAAAAAGCTTAACATTTCTGGAATATACGTAGAGAATACTTCTATGAGAAACTATCCAAATGGCACAATGTTATCTCAAGTCCTTGGTTTTACTGGGGTTGACGGATACGGCCTTTATGGACTAGAATACTCTCTTGACAAATATTTAAGCGGTGTCCCTGGAAGAGAAATATCCTTAGTAGACAGAGAAGGACATAAAATAGGAATACCATCAGAATATCACAAACCGAAAGAGGGGGAAGATGTAGTTTTAACCATCGATTCCGTCATTCAAGCTTATGCAGAGAGAGCCATTAAAAAAGCCTATGAAAAGTACAAACCAGAAGATGGAATAACTGCAATTGTCATGAATCCAAAGACAGGAGAAATCCTGGCAATGGCAAACCTTCCTGACTTTGACCCCAATGACCCACAGAAAGTTCCATCTCAGGAATACTGGGCAAATCCAGCTGTATCCAGCATTTACGAGCCTGGTTCTGTATTTAAAGTAATAACAGCGGCAGCGGCGCTGGACTCCGCCGTGGTAACCCCTGAAGAGCAATTCTTTGACCCAGGGTATTATGAAGTGTCTGGCAAAAAAATTAGAAGCTGGACGGTCCTTGGAAATATAACTTTTGCTCAAGCCATAGAAAAATCGAGTGATACAGTCTTTATGCAAATCGCCGAAAGATTGGGTTTGGATACTTTTTACAAATACATATATGCTTTTGGCTTCGGCAGCCCCACAGGAATTGAACTTCCTGGAGAAGCAGAAGGAATGATTTTACCTAAGGATAAAGTGTATCCTGTTGATTTTGCCACCATGTCCTTTGGACAGGGAATTGCAGTAACCCCCATTCAGATGATTACAGCCTTCTCAGCAGTTATAAACGGCGGAGACCTCATGTACCCGCACATTGTAAAATACATTAAAAATGAAGGCAAGATTATAAAGGAATTTAAGCCTCAAGCAGTAAGACAAGTAATATCTAAAAAGACTTCCGACATTCTAAGGGACATATTAGAAAAAACAGTGACAGAGGGAACCGGACAATTGGCTCAGGTCCCCGGTTACAGAGTTGGCGGCAAAACTGGCACTACAGAAAATTACCAGAAAGGGAAATACACTGCTTCTTTTGCAGGTTTTGCTCCTGTAGAAAATCCAAAAATAGCGGTCCTTGTCATAGTAAAAAATCCGACGCAAGGTGGACATATGGGAGGAGAGGTAGCTGCTCCAATAGCCCAGGAAATATTGAAAGACACGCTCTCTTATTATGAGGCAGTAAGAAAATAGTTTATTCTTTAACTTTTTTTTCTATTTCTGTGATGACATCATAAGCATTCTTTCCCTCCCTAATCCCCTCTCTCACCTCTTCAATAATAACATTATTTATTTTCTCCCACCCCTTAACAATAGGTGGTAATTCTGTATATTTCACTGCCTCCTCAATCTTTTTCATTTTTTCGTCCTCGATCTTAAATTCTTTTTGTGCAGGTATATAGCCTAATTTCAACACTTCTTCTCTATCTTGAACAATGAATTTTATGAATTTGTATTCCATCTCTAATTTTTTCGGGTCTTCCTCTCTTTTTATTCCATACCCATATACTTTTGGAGAAATTGTGAGAGGGACGCCACTTTCCCCCGTAGGATAAAAAGCCACATAAAACTCAAATAATTTGCCCTTTTTAAACAGATTGCTAAGCTCAGCAATCCTGAAACTTTCTTCCACTAATGCAGCTGTATTTTTTCGCAAAGTAAACTCATCCCACAGTTTTTTTCTATCTCCCTCAAGTGAAACTGGATTTATCACGCTGTATCTTCCAGCCATGTCAAGCACTTTTTGAAGTGAGGAAATCGCCTGTGGCCCAAAAAAAGCGTATTTGCCCTTGTCATAAGCTTTTCCCCCGTCTAGCATTAAAAAACCCCAGAGGCTGTAAGTTCCATTAAAAAGTGGTAGACCCAATCCAAATACAGGTTTTTTATCACTCTTTTTTGTGACCTTTATCATACTATTTAAAAATTCTTCATAATTCCAATATCCCTTTTCAGGCAGGCTTATCTCCTTATCTTCAAATATTTCTCTGTCTATAAAAATCACATTTGTGTACATACCCAAAGGCAGTCCGTATATGTCTTCTTTTAAAGACAGGGCTTTTAATGCCTCTTCATTGTATTCATTTTTCCCTTTTGATACAAAATTTGTAATAGGCTGTAAAAAATCTTTGTATAACCACACAAGTTCCAGATTAACTGGAAATATATCTGGAAGAACTCCTTTTGAAAAGGCCTCTTTTAACCTTTCTATTCCATCCTCCTCTGAAAGAGGCTCAAAATCTATCACAACTCCGGGATATTTATTCTGAAAAGCCTGTATCTTCTTCTTTATAAATTTAAATCCGAATAAATCTTCTTCTGATGGATGCGGAAAATCCCAAAAAGTTATTATCCCTCTAAAATTTTCCTCAATCTCTTTTTCTTCGAGCTCTCCTTTTTTGTAGGCATTCATGTGAAAAGGCCAATATATCAAAAATAAAAAAATCATAAAGTATAAAAGCCATAAAAGTGCTTTTTTCACGTTATACCACCTCATAATAATATATTCCTGAACATCTTATCAAATAACTAAAAAAAGCAGGGATATTCCTCCCTGCCTTTCATTTATATTTTCAATCCGGCTTTTCTCCAGTCTTCTTTGAACCTCTCAATCCCTATATCCGTCAATGGATGCTTCACCATTTGCATCAGTACTTTATAAGGAACCGTAGCAATATGTGCTCCCATTTTGGCCGCCTCGAGCACGTGAATAGGATGTCTTACACTGGCGGTTATTATTTCAGATTTTATATCGTAGTTTGTAAATATAGTGACTATATCTTCAATTATCTGCATTCCATCGGTATTTATATCATCAAGCCTTCCAACAAAGGGACTTACATAGGTAGCTCCGGCTAATGCCGCAAGAAGTGCCTGATTAGCAGAAAATATAAGGGTAACATTCGTCTTAATACCTTCTTTTGAAAGGATGTTGACTGCTTTTAACCCCTCTGCAGTCATAGGTATTTTTATTACTATGTTTTTATGTATTTTTGCAAGCTCCCTTGCTTCTTTCACCATTCCGTCATGGTCGTCGCTTATAACTTCTGCACTTATAGGCCCGTCCACGATTTCCGTTATTTCTTTTATGACATCCTTATACTCTCGCCCTTCCTTTGCTACCAGTGAAGGATTTGTAGTAACCCCGGAAATGACCCCAAGTGAGTAAGCCTCTCGTATCTCCTCTATATTAGCCGTATCAAGAAACAACTTCATAATTCATCCCTCCGAAAAATTATTTGACCTTATCTCTATTATATAACTAACTTTTGAAAATTAAAAGCTTAAAGTATTTTCAATCGAGCCTTTTCTTAAACCTTGCTATTGCAGCAAAAAGCAATAACAATGACATAGCAGTAATGATAATTATTTGATGAAAAAGCAAAGAAACATCAACACCCTTTATAACTATGCCTCTTAATATCACAAGAAAATAGGTAAGGGGAAATATATCTCCTATAGCCCTTACTATTTCTGGCATCTGCTCCCTCGGAAAGATAAACCCGGACAGGATAACGGTAGGCAGTAAGATAAAAAAAGCTCCCTGCATTGCCTGAGTCTGATTTTGAACCACTGTAGAGATCAATATACCTATAGCAAGAGCACATATTATAAAGTCCAGTCCGAGCAAAAGCAAAGCATAAATATTCCCTTTCACTGGAACTTTAAACCAGAAAGTGCTAAGTCCCAAAACCATTAAAAAATCTGCATAACCTATAAACACGTAAGGCAGTAACTTTCCAATCATAAGCTCTGCAGAAGTAATGGGCGTTACCACCAGTTGTTCTATAGTTCCTCTCTCTTTTTCCCTTACAAGAGCAAAAGCAGTGAGAATGATAGTTATATTCTGCATTACCAGTCCTAAAAGTCCTGGTATGGTAAATACTTGCGTATTAAGTTCTGGATTATATTCCACCACGCTGGCCAAGTCCACTCCGAAACTTGGTATCTTCATTCCTTTAGAACTCATCTCTTCTTTTAACAAAGAATTTGAAAAAGATTGGGATACCATTATCCCACTCGATAGAGCAGTCCTTGCAGTAGTAGGGTCTGATCCATCTATCTTTAAAAAGGGTTTCACAACCTTCTCTTTATAATGGGAAAAATCGGGTGGAATTATGAGCCCTGCTCTTACTTTTCCCTCATCTAAAAGCCTGTTTAACTCTCCCACATTTTCCACATACACATCGGGATTAAAGTAGAGAGAATTTTGAAAAGCTTGTATGTATTCGCGGCTTTCGTGTGAATTGCTCAAATCCAGAACCGCCATAGGTATGTGATCCACCTCTGTAGCAACGGCATAACCAAAGAGCAAGAGCATAGTAAGAGGCATTATAAAGGATATTACAAGACTCACCTTATCTCTTTTTATGTGTATTATCTCTTTCCTCATAACTGCAAAAAGCCTATTAAGCTTCATCTTCCATCATCCTCACATATTTAATAAAGACTTCTTCCAGAGAAGAAAGACCGTGCTGTTCTTTTATTTCCTTTGGACTCCCAAAGGCCATAAGTTTCCCATTCAACATAAAAGCTGTAAGGTCACAATTCTCTGCTTCTTCCATATAATGAGTAGTTACAAGGACGGACATCCCTTGACCTGACAAACCCTTTATCATATCCCAAAATATCTTTCTCGATAAAGGATCTACACCAGATGTCGGTTCATCTAATATAAGAAGCTTTGGACCATGTAAAATAGCAGAAGCAAGAGCCAGTTTTTGCTTGAGTCCTCCTGAAAGAGTACCAACGATCTGCTTTTCTCTCCCTTCAAGCCCTAGCATACTCAGAAGTTCTTCCATCCTTTTCTTTATATCCTTTTTACTCAATCCATACACACTTCCATAAAAGATAAGATTTTCAGCCACCGTTAAGTCTTCGTACAAGCTAAACCTCTGTGACATATAACCTATGGACCTTTTTATCTTTTCTGTTTCTTTTTCTATGTCGTAACCCAGCACAAATCCCTTTCCTTCTGTGGGTTTAAGTATTCCACATATCATCCTTATAGTAGTAGATTTTCCAGAGCCATTCGGACCTAAAAGTCCAAAAATCTTATTCGCAGGCACTTTAAGAGTTAAATTGTCTACAGCTACTATTTTGTCAAACCTTTTCGTAAGATTTTTAAGATCTATAGCGTACTCCATCTTTGCCACCTCAATCAATGTAAACATCTGCAAGCATTCCCGGTTTTAAAATTTCAACATCAGACAAAATCTTCACCTTTACTTCAAAAAGTACATCCTCCTTCGTAGACTTTGTAACAGTGTTCTTAGGAGTAAACTGTCCCTCCGAAGCAATGTACACTATTTTGCCTTTTATCGGTTTATCAACAAAATTCACTTTTATGCTCACTTCTTTCCCGATATTCAATTTATAAAGTTGCTTCTCCGGTATGTATATTTTCACAAATAGATTATGAAGGTCCGCTACCTGCCCTATAAGACCTCCTGCCAATACAACTTCGCCGGGTCTGACATAAACTGCTGTCACGGTACCATCTATAGGAGAAAGAATATTCCCCTTCTCCACGGCAATTCTGGCCAGTTGATAATTGGCTTCTGCCTGTTTTAGGGTCCATTCGGCTATCTCAGATTGAGTTTTAGGCCCGTTTTTAACTTGGTCATATTTTATCTTAGCAATCTCTAAATTAGCCTTTGCAATCTTTTCCTGTTCCAAGTATTGTGATACATCTAAAGAAGCTATCTTATCACCTTTCTTTACATTATCTCCTTCTTCTACGTATACCTCCTCTACTCTTCCAGACAGCTCTCCCTGCACAGAATAGTAAGATGCTTCTATTACCCCCGTAAAAAACTCCTTTTCTTCTTTTGAACTACAACCTGCTGTAATTAAAAGCAGTATAGAGACCGCCAAAACATAAAGAAACTTTTTCACATTCCCACCTCTCTTCTTTTTATACCTTTTATTATATTTTCAGCCAAAATAGCTGTCAATCTTTAAAAAAACTGTTCTAAGGAGTATAATATTGTTAACATAACTTTTGAGGAGGGGAAACGATGAAATACAATCTTTCAGCAGATCACCATATATTTGCTTTTTCTAAAGAAAATAGACCTGCCATTTACATCAAAAGTGGAGACCAAATAGAAGTTGAAACAATGGACTGCTTCTCCAATCAAATTCAATCTAATGAGGACAAACTTGATAAGATGGACTGGAACAGAGTAAATCCTGCTACAGGTCCAATTTTTGTAGAAGGCGCGAAAGAAGGAGATGTACTTAAAGTTAAAATCAAGAAAATTGAAGTAGCAGAAAAAGGCGTTCTGGCAACAGGGAAAGGTCTAGGCGTATTGGGGAATTTAATGGAAGACCTGTATTCCAAAGTAGTAAATATAAAAGAGGGCAAGGTAATATTTAATGAAAAACTATCTCTTCCGGTAAAGCCAATGATAGGAGTAATAGGAGTTGCTCCAAAGGAGGGAAGCATTAACTGCGGAACGCCAGGGTCCCACGGAGGAAATATGGACACCATCTTAATAACTGAGGGAGCGGAAGTTTACTTCCCAGTATTCGTGGAAGGTGCTTTGCTTGCATTGGGAGACCTACACGCTTTAATGGGGGATGGAGAAGTAGGCGTGTCAGGTGTAGAAGTTGCTGGAAAAGTACTTTTAGAAGTAGAAGTCATAAAGGAATTTAATCTTAAAAATCCCGTTGTAAAAACTGCTGAAGTAACAGCCACCATTGCCTCAGCCGAATCCTTAGACAGAGCAGTGGAAATAGCTGTACACGACATGGCAGAACTTTTTAAAAAGCACACAGACCTTTCTATCGAAGAAATAGCCACTCTCTTTAGCATAGCAGGAAATGCACAAATATCACAGGTAGTTGACCCTCTAAAAACAGCTCGTTTTAGCCTCCCCAACTGGATAATGGAATCCTATGGCATAAAATTATGAGGAGAGAAAGAAGATGATATTAGAAGAAATAGTAAAGCTAGAAAATGTTACTAAAAAACTCGGAAGAAGGCTAACACTGGATAATATAAATCTTACAGTAAAAGAGGGAGAAAAAGTCTGCATACTTGGACCCAAAAATTCTGGGAAAACGGCTCTTGTAGAAATAATTCTGGGAATATTAAAACCGGATGAAGGCTTCGTGTCTGTTTTAGGAACTGACCCTTACACTAATTCTTCTCCTCTTTTGGGTCAAGCAAGTGTTTATTATCAGAAAAACTCTTTTCCCCTTCATTGGAGAGTCAAGCAGATAATAAATTTTAAAAAACAGCTCTGGGGTGAGGAAAATTCTCAACACATATTTGCCGCACTGGATATTTCAAATATGAAAAATACCACTGCAGGAAAACTAAGTGAAGAAGAAAGAGCAAAACTTAATCTCTTTTTCGCTTTAACTCAAAAAGCTAAACTCATAGTACTAGATGACCCATGGGCAAATAGCTTAAATTTTGATTTAGAAAATATAATAAAAAACTTCCCTCACACCTCTTTTATAATTACTTCTAAATCTCCAGAACCTATATATGATATAGCCGATAAAATATACATACTTCATGAAGGGAAGATTAAAAAAGCTATTACAAAACATGGCTACTCATCGCTAGAAAAATTAAAAAGTCTGTACAGTCAATATGCACCTGAAGACTAAATATGAGGGAGTGTATGAGGTGAAAATAAGGACTGATGCATTAAAATTTGTCTTTTCAACCACCCTTTCTTCTGAAATTAGAAGATTCTCCTCTATCTTTCAGGTTTTTCTTCTGATGCTCATTGGCTTTTATGCAGGAGCAAAGGGTGAAAAAATATATCCTGATTTTGGAACTCTATGGAACATATTTTCTTCCATTATGGCTCTTTATCTGGCCACCCTTTTCTGGGAGGGAACAGCTTTAAGAGAAAGACAATCTGGCTGGATAAGGCTTATGCTATCTTTTGGCATATCTCCCCATGAGGTGTGGATAGGAAAAAGCTTTGCATCTTCATTCCTTGGAAGTATATCTTATATTGCAATACTAATAAGCTTTCTAATAGGATACAAGGTAAATCCTACATGGGGATTAGTTCCTCTACCTTGGGCACCACTGTTTTTAGGTTTTTTCATAATGATTTCTCTTTCTTTTTTCCTATGCGCCGTAGGACTTTCAGTAGCAGGCACATCAATGGCCCTCACAATAAGCTACACTCTCTTCTTTGGCCTTTTATTTGGCCTTTACATAAGCTTCAAAAGGTCAGAAAGCATTTTGCTGCTCTTCTTACTTTTCCTTCTGCTCTTTCTTTTCTCTTTTCTTGTAGCAAAAAAATTTGAAAAAGAAAAAATGGCATTTATATACTAAAAAGGGAAGCCCGCTTCCTCAGGCTTCCCTTTGCTTTTACTTTTGATTCTCTTTCCCAATATAGTATCCTGTACCTTCCTTCGAATGTTTGTACCCATAGCTAAAATAGATAATAAGGCCTATTATAAGCCATACGGTGAATCTTATAAACGTCACAACAGGAAGGCTTGCAATAAGTGCCAAAGAACCGATTATTCCAATAGGCCCAATAACCCATATAGCTGGAACCTTGAATATCCTCTTCCTCTCTGGATCTGTATACCTCATCACCATTACGCTTATGGTAACCAGTGTAAAGGCAGTGAGGCCTCCTATATTAGCAAGCTCTGCCAGTTCGCTTATTGAGAGGAAACCTGCAAATATTATGGCAGCTGTGTAAATCACATAAGCAGCATTTCTTGGGACTCTCCGGGTGGGATGCACAAAAGCAAACCATTCAGGGAGCAATCCATCGCGCCCCATAGCAAAAAGTATTCGGCTCGCACTCAAAGAGTTCCCCAGCATAGTAGCGATGAGCCCAAACAACACGCTTATTGATATAAGCGCTCCACCCCAAGGAATTCCCACCTGCATCAACACAAATGCAGCAGGGTTTGGAACATCAAGCTTTGTCCAGTGAACCATTCCAGTGATAACCGCAGACATTGCCACATAGAAGAGAGCGCACAGGCTTATCCCGCCTATCAAAGCTACAGGTATATCCCTTTCAGGCCTTTTCACTTCCTCTAAAAGAGAAGTTATTCCGTCAAATCCTGTATATGCAAAGAAGGTAAGGGCTGCTCCAGTCATAATACCTGCAATGCCGTAAGGAGCAAACGGTGTTGTCCAGTTTTCTAACTTTATATGGAATACTCCAACTGTAAGCACAAACAGGATGGCAAACACCTTTGCCGTAGTAAATAAAGCATTTGCTATACCAGAAGCCCTAATCCCCGTGAGAGCAATCCATGCAACGATCAAAAGCCCTAAAATAGCTGGTAGATTAACTATTCCACCGTGAGTTATGTCGTGTGAAATCGCTGTAGGCAAAGTAATCCCAAAAATCGTCTCCAAGAAAGAATTAAAATATCCTCCCCATCCTACTGCAACCGTAGACGCAATCATAGTAAACTCAAATATCAGGTCCCATCCAACAATCCAAGCAAGAATCTCTCCCAAAGCTACATAAGAATAAGTATAGGCACTTCCAGCGACAGGCACCATTGAAGCAAACTCTGTATAGGCAAGAGCTACTGCGATAGTAACTACACCGCCTAAAGCGTAAGAGATCATTACTGCAGGACCCGCAAATTTAGCAGCAGCTACTCCTGGAAGTACAAAAATTCCCGCCCCAATTGTCGCACCTAAAACGAAGAGCATAAGTTCAAACCAACCAAGCTCCCTCTTGAGGCGGTATTTTTCCTCCTGCGCAAGTTCCATTGCATGTTCAGGAATCTTTTTTCTTAATACACCCTTTGCACCTGAACTTTCTACCATAAGGTTCCCCCCATTTTTATTTTTTTAAAACAAATTTCAATCCCTATAAAAAATTTTTCTAAAACCCCTCCCTTTTTAAAATTTTAAACTTTAAAGTAATATCCTTTTAAATATATTATTTCGCCGAAAAACTAAAAACTCCTCCTTGCTATTTTAACATTTTTTCTCGATATTTTTGCTCAAAATTGTATATAATTTAACAGAATGTGATACACTTTTGTCAAAAAATCTATATCAATAATACTTTAGGCATGAGTCGCATGACTAAAAAATTTTAATAATTCAAAGTTTTAAACTTGAAAATTGCCCTCTGAGATATTATACTCTCCTTTAACTAACTAATTAAGCACAAAATAGACATAAAAGCACGAGGGAGGGAAAATAAAGTGGTCGAAGAAAAAAATAAACAAGAATTAAAACGAGTCCTGGGGACATGGGATTTAGTGGCCTTTGCAATCATGACCATGGTGCCCATTGCGCCCATGGGGATCTACGGCGTAATAGCAGTTGTCAGTCACGGACATGTGCCATTGGCATATACACTTGCTGCTGTCGCCATGTATTTTACTGCCTGGGGATACGCTCAATTTGCCTTAAGATACCCGGAGGCAGGTTCTGTTTATGCATATGTACGCGAATCTGTCGGATTCCACGCAGGTTTTCTAGCAGGATGGTCAATTCTCCTGGATTACATCCTGGTTCCAGCACTTGTCATAATGGTTTCAGCCCTTTGGTTAGAAGCTCTGACTTCTATTTCCATGATATGGTGGGCTTTGCTCTTCATAGTGCTAGCTACTTTTATGAACGTTTTGGGCATTCAACTTACTTCCAGGGCAGCGTGGATACTTTTTGTTTTTGAGCTTTTTGTCCTTATAGCATTCATTATAGTAGCGATATATAAAATCACCACTACTCCTGGTTTAAGCTTTACTCTATCACCGTTTTATAATCCAAATGACTTTAGCCTTCACGCAGTCTTAGCGGGAACTTCTATTGCTGTTTTAAGTTTCTTAGGGTTTGATATCATGACCACCCTCGCAGAAGAAACAATAGAAGCCAGAAAAAACGTATCTCGAGCTGTTCGAATAGTAATTCCTCTAGTCGCATTGATGTTTGTGTTGCAGACCTATTTAGGTGCAGTAGTACATCCAGGATATGAATTTGCAGATCCAGACGTGGCTTTCTTTGAAATCACAAAAGAGGTAGGCGGAAACTGGCTTCAGATGCTTGCCGTATTGGGTACCGTGCTAGCCTGGGGAATAGGAGATACTATGGCTGCTCAAGCAGGTATATCAAGAGTTCTTTTCTCTATGGGGCGTCAAGGCCATCTTCCCAAAATTTTTGCGCGCATTCACCCCCAGTATAAAACTCCATATGTAGCTACAATATTTGTCGCCCTTATTACCGGACCTTTAATCTATCTCTTGACTTTAAAAGACATCACTTCATTAGTAAACTTTGGTGCTCTTACTTCTTTCATCGCAATGCATCTCTCTTTAGGCTACATCTTCTTAACAAAAGAAAGAAAACCATTAGCTGTAATTATGCCAGCTATTGGCTTTATTGTTACTGCTGCCGTGTGGTGGGGCTTAGACAAGCTTGCTAAAGAATTAGGATTTATATGGCTTATATTAGGTTTCATTTATTTAGCCATTATTACCCGAGGTTTTCGCGTCAAGACCACTCTGCCCATTGATTGAAAAAGAGGGAACAGATTCTACAAGAGCTGTTCCCTCTTCTTTTAAATAATCGTATTTCTCCCTTCAGGGAAAGTAATAAGTATCAAATTTTTAACTTCCCTGCTAAAACTCAAGAATCTTTCTGTAAATCCTGATTTACTAAATATAATGTAATATTCCTTAGTTTTATTTTTTGCATTTACTTTATTTGCCTTTTGTTTTAGAGAGTAAAATAAATCAATATCCACTTTAGAATTTGTATATTTGCATTCTCCATAGAGAAGAGAGCCAGTTGTTGTATCTATTCCTACAATATCAATTTCATTATTTTTATCCCACCATTTTCCAATTTTGCTTATCTTCAAAGGTAGCTTCCCCTTCTGTGACAATTCCCAAACATATTCCCTGCAGATATCTTCATACACATAGCTTATATGTTCAGTTATAATTCTTTTCTTTATGTTTTCTAAAACAAATTCTACATTATCAAGTTCTAGTTGTTCTTTAAAGGGATAAACAAATTTAAACCAAAAATTCAAAAAATTATCATTAATGAAATATAATCCTTTTTTGCTTTTTTCAGGATATTCTTCTGTTACAGGAGTATCTCTGCGCAGTATATCCAAGTCTATCAGTGTATTTATATATTTTGTTAGTCTTGTCTGAGGAACGGAAAGGGTTTGAGCTATTTGTTGAAGTTTATGATTGCCAAAAGAAATACTTTTAATTAGAGAAAAATAAGTACCAATGTCTTGAATTTCCCTTTCAAGCAAAAACAAAGGCTCTTCATATAAAAAACTCTGCTTATTTAGTACATTCTCTTTTATAGCTTCAAAAATATCTCCTTTGTAATTAAATACCTCCAGATACTTTGGAACTCCACCCAATATAGCGTAAAGCCAAATAAGCTCATTCTCTGTCGACTGCGGAAAAAATTCTTTCAAAGATTTAAATTTTAGTGGTTTTAATTTTATTTGCCCAGTTCTCCTCCCATATAATGGACTTGAATAATTTAAAACATGCTGTTCCATCATATTTACTAATGAGCCACAAACAATAAAAAAGATATTCTTTCCTTTTAACTTTTCATCCCATATCTTCTGCAAAATTGATGGAAAAGATGGATTTACTTTGCAAAGATATTGAAATTCATCAATAACTATGACTAGCTTTTCATTTGTCGTATTATTAGCTATAAATTCAAAAATTTCATCCCACATAATGTTTTGTGCTTTTTCTAGTAAGCTATTATTAAAAAACCTTGCCACCAAAGTCTTGAAATTATTAATATTTTGACTTTCTATTTCTTCAGTTGCTAAAAAATATATGGCTTTTTTGTCTTTTATAAACTCCTTAATGAGTGCAGTTTTGCCTACTCTTCGCCTTCCATAAATAACAACAAAAGATGACCCCTCTCTAGAGAATTGAGTTTCTAGAAATTGAATTTCAGCTTCTCTATTAACAAATTTTTTCATGATTTTTCACCTCAATATTATTATACCACAAATTATTATACTTAAAAGTATAATAATTGCAGACTGTTGACAAAATATCGGGAACCCGTTATTGTATAATGATACCAGAAAACTAGACAGACAAAAAGTCAAAAATAAGTTAGAATATA